>JBKPSE010000081.1:0-3202 GCA_046765855.1 Acidobacteriota bacterium
GGCGCGCGCAGCGCCCGCGCCGTAGCGATGCTGCGGGAAAAAGGCTTCGCCAAGGCGCTCAATCTGACGGGCGGCATCACCAGCTGGCTCAGCGAGATAGAGCGCCGCTAGCACTCCTGGCACCAGAGCACCCCCGGCACCAGCGCACCCTTAGCACCTGTAGCACCCGTACGCACCAGCACCCTTAGCACCCTGCCGCACGATTAGCACCTTTAGCACGACACGCGAAAGTGCTAATATAGGACTCTTATGGTCGGTGTTACCGACCACCTAGAGGCCATGCTCCAGATCAGCGAGAACGCGGGAAAACTCATCCGGAAAATGACCGCGAAAAACGGGATTCCGGAGGGTGGCCTTCGCATCGGCATCAAGGCTGGCGGCTGCTCCGGGCTGAGCTATACGTTTGCCTGGGAAGCGTCGCCGCGCGAAGGCGACCACGTATTCGAAGGGCCGGAAGGCGCCAAGGTCTACGTCGATCCGCGCAGCTTCCGGTTCCTGGATGGCACCACGCTCGATTACGACACGAGCCTGGTGAGCAAGGGATTCATCTTCAACAACCCGAACGCGAAGAGCAGCTGCGGGTGCGGGACGTCATTCAGCGTATGAGGTTCGCGCCTGCGCCGCCCGCCGAGACTGCGGCGCCGTTCGGTCACTTGCGGCAACCAAGAAGAGCCTGATGTCAACAGCAACCGAAACCATCGAACAACTCGCCAACCGCGAGTACAAGTACGGCTTCATCAGCGACGTCGAGAGCGAGACGATCGCCAAAGGCCTCAACGAGGACGTCGTCCGCCTGATCTCGCAGAAGAAGAACGAGCCGGAGTGGCTGCTCGAATGGCGGCTCAAGGCCTACCGCCTCTGGCTCACCATGAAAGAGCCGACCTGGCAGAACGTCAAATACGACCCGATCAACTACCAGGACATCAGCTATTACTCGGCGCCGAAGAAGAAAAAGGCGTTGAACAGCCTCGACGAGGTCGATCCCGAGGTCAAGCGCACGTTCGACAAGTTGGGCATTCCGCTCGAAGAGCAGAAGCTTCTCGCCGGCGTCGCCGTCGACGCGGTCTTCGACAGCGTCTCCGTTGCGACCACGTTCCGCGACAAGCTCGCGAGCATGGGAATCATCTTCATGTCGTTCTCCGAGGCGGTGCAGCACCATCCGGAGCTGGTCAAGAAATACCTCGGCTCGGTCGTGCCGCATACCGACAACTTCTTCGCCGCATTGAACTCCGCGGTGTTCAGCGACGGCTCGTTCGTCTACGTGCCCAAGGGCGTGCGCTGCCCGATGGAACTGTCGACTTACTTCCGCATCAACGCGAAAGACACCGGTCAGTTCGAGCGGACGCTGATCATCGCCGACGAGGGTTCCTATGTGAGCTACCTCGAGGGCTGCACCGCGCCGATGCGCGACGAGAATCAGCTGCACGCCGCGGTGGTGGAACTGATCGCGCACGACGACGCGACCATCAAGTACTCGACCATCCAGAACTGGTATCCCGGCGACAAGGAAGGCAAGGGGGGAATCTACAACTTCGTGACCAAGCGCGGACTGTGTGCCGGCCGTCACTCGAAGATCACCTGGACGCAGGTCGAAACGGGATCCGCCATCACCTGGAAGTACCCGGGCTGCATCCTGCAGGGGGACGGCTCGATCGGCGAGTTCTATTCCGTGGCGACGACCAACAACTGGCAGCAGGCGGACACCGGCACCAAGATGGTGCACCTGGGCAAGAACACGCGCAGCACGATCGTGTCCAAGGGCATTTCCGCCGGCCACGGGCAGAACACCTACCGCGGCCTCGTGCGCATCGCCAAGAACGCGACCAACGCTCGTAACTACTCGCAGTGCGACTCGCTGCTGATTGGCGACAAGTGCGGCGCGCACACCTTCCCCTATCTCGAGATTCGCAACACCTCGGCCAAGGTGGAGCACGAGGCGTCGACGTCGAAGATCGGCGAGGACCAGATCTTCTACTGCCGCCAGCGCGGCCTGCCGACTGAAGACGCGGTCAACATGATCGTCAGTGGCTTCTGCAAGGAAGTGTTCCGCGAACTGCCGATGGAGTTCGCCGTCGAAGCGCAAAAGCTGCTGAGCGTCTCGTTGGAGGGCTCAGTAGGATAGCCAGCTCCCGCCTTCCGGCGGGAGATCCGCAATCAAGGAACAGGAATGCTCGAAATCAAGAATCTGCAGGTCAAGGCCGAAGACAAGGACATCCTCAAGGGCATCGATCTCACGGTGAACGCCGGCGAGGTCCACGCGATCATGGGGCCCAACGGATCCGGCAAGAGCACGCTGGCCCGTGCGCTCTCCGGGCATCCCGAATACCAGGTCACGGGCGGCGAAGTGCTGTTCGAAGGCCGCGATCTGCTCGAGATGGATCCTGACGAGCGCGCCCGCGAAGGCATCTTCATGGCCTTCCAGTACCCGGTCGAGATCGCCGGCGTCAATAACGCGAACTTCCTCAAAGCGGCGCTCAATGCGAAGCGCAAGCATTTCGGCCGGCCCGAGCTGGACGCGATGGAGTTCATGACGTTGGTCAAGGAGAAGTCGAAGCTGCTCGACATCGACCAGTCGATGTTGAAGCGCTCGCTCAACGAGGGCTTCTCCGGTGGTGAGAAGAAGCGCAACGAGATCTTCCAGATGGCGCTGCTCGAGCCGAAGCTGGCGATCCTGGACGAGACCGATTCCGGCCTCGACATCGACGCGCTCAAGCTCGTCGCCAACGGCGTCAACGCCATGCGCTCGCCCGATCGCGCCTTCATCGTCGTCACCCACTATCAGCGGCTGCTCACCTACATCGTGCCGGACTTCGTGCACGTATTGAGCGGCGGCAAGATCGTCAAGTCGGGGGGAAAAGAACTGGCGCTGGAGCTCGAGGCCAAAGGCTACGGGTGGATAGATGCTGCATAGGGACAACTCCACAACTCCACAACTCCACAACTCCGCAACTCCGCAACTCCGCAAGGCAGTTGATTGGCAGTCGGGAATTGCGTAATTGGGATTTGACAGGTTGCTGACCAAAAAATGAGCCAAGTAGCAGAAAAGCCGACCTCGTTTGCGCAGGCACTCGAGAAACGTCCCGTGGGCGGTCCGCGCTGGCTGGACGACCTTCGCGCGCGCGGCGCGGCGAAGTTCAGCGCGCTCGGCATTCCGACGGTTCGCGACGAGGAGTGGCGATTCACCAACGTGTCGGTCCTGAAC
>JBKPSE010000082.1:0-4034 GCA_046765855.1 Acidobacteriota bacterium
CGCGAGGGTATAATTCGCGGAGTTCCCATGCGCAAATCGGCCCTGCTCGCCGCCGTCGTGGTGGCGACCGCGTCGCTCGCCTGCTCGGGAACCTCGAAGCGCGGCGCGTCGAAGTTCAATCAGCGGATGGTCATCCTCGGCTTCGACGGGATGGATCCGCATCTGCTCGAAAAGTGGATGGCCGAAGGCAAGCTGCCCAACATCTCGGCGCTCGCCCAACGCGGCGGCTCGTCCCCGCTGCAGACGACGCATTCCCCGGAATCGCCGACGGCGTGGGCATCCTTCGCGACCGGCGTCAACGCGGGCAAACACAACATCTACGACTTCCTCGTGCGCGACACGACGACCTACCTGCCCGATCTCGGCATGGTCACGCGCACGCCGCCGAAATTCCTGTTCAACTACGTGCCGATCTCGAAGCCGAAGCTGAACTCGATCCGCGGCGGCACGTCGTTCTGGGTCACTGCCGGCAAAGCCGGCGTTCGCTCGGACGTCCTCACCGTGCCGGTGACGTTCCCTCCCGAGGACGTCGAGCACGGCTTCATGCTCTCCGGACTGCCGCTTCCGGACATTCGCGGGACGATGGGCACGTTTTCCTACTACGCCACCGATCTGAGCCGCTACGAGCAAGGCAACACCGAAATGGGCGGCATCCTCAAGCGGCTCGTTTTCGAGGGAGACACCGCCAACAGCGAGCTCGAAGGTCCGCCGAGCCCAATCGTCAAGCAGAAGATCGAAGCGATTCGCCGCAAAGGTCCGGCGCTGAGTGAAAGCGACAAGGCGCAGCTCGCCGAGCTGCAGGCGGTGCAGGACGTGCGCGTGCCGTTCACGGTGCAGTGGAACCGCGCCGCGAAGAACGCCACGATCAGCATCGACGGCCAGACGATTCCGCTCGAGCAGGGCAAGTGGACGAAGTGGATCGATCTCACCTTCAAGGTGAATTTCCTCGTCCGGCTGCACGGCATGGTGCAGCTGCTGCTGATGAACGCGGGCAACGAGCTGCAGCTCTACGCGTCGCCGGTGAACTTCAAGCCGGACGCGCCGCCAGTGCCGATCTCGTCGCCTGCCGACTTCTCCGCCACCTTATATAAGGAGATCGGCAACTTCCGGACGCTGGGCTGGGCGGAGGCGACGTGGGCGCTGAACGAAGGACGCATGGACGAGAAGACGTTCATGGACGACCTGATGGTCGCCTTCGACGATCGCGCGCGCGTCATTCTCCACCGCCTCGACGCCAAGGACTGGGATCTGCTCATCGGCGTGATCGAGTCGACCGATCGCGTGCAGCACATGATGTGGCGGCTGATCGATCCCAAGCACCCGCTCTACGACGCGGCCCTCGCCGCGCAGTTCGGCGACTCGATCGAGCGCGTCTACAAGCGCGCCGACGATTTCGTCGGCGAAGTGGTCAAGCGCATCGGGCCTGACGTGCCGGTGCTGATCGTGTCCGATCACGGCTTCCACTCGTGGCGCAAGGCGGTCAACCTCGACACCTGGCTGGTACAGAACGGCTATATGGTCATGAAAGGCCAGAGCTCCGACAAGAAGCTCTCGGATCTGTTCGGCGGCGGCACGTTCTGGGAGAACGTCGACTGGAGCCGCACGCGCGCCTACGCCATGGGCATCGGCCAGATTTATTTCAATCTCCGCGGCCGGGAATCGCAGGGCATCGTCAGTCCTGGCGCGGAAGCGTCGGCGCTCGCGGACGAATTGTGCAAGAAGCTGCTGACCATGAC
This sequence comes from Acidobacteriota bacterium, assembly GCA_046765855.1. Lineage (GTDB taxonomy): Bacteria > Acidobacteriota > Vicinamibacteria > Vicinamibacterales > 2-12-FULL-66-21 > JAICSD01. The sequence goes on from JBKPSE010000082.1 coordinate 1,737, forward strand.
GGATCCAGACGACGGCACGCCGATCATTCGCGCGGTCTACAAACGCGATGACATCTACAGCGGACCCTACCTGCACAATGCATCGGAGCTTCAGGTCGGCATGAACGACGGCTATCGCGTGTCGTGGCAGACCACTCTGGGCGGCTCGCCGCCGGGAATCGTCTACAAGAACGACCGCAAGTGGAGCGCCGACCACGGCGGCTACGATTACGCGATCACGCCGGGGATCCTCGTGAGCGGACGCGCGATCAATACCCGGGAGCCGCGGATCATCGATCTCGCTCCGACGGTGTTGAAGTATTTCGGAATCACGATTCCGACGGATATCGATGGCAAACCGCTGTTCTAACGCGGATCTCCGGGCCGCGGCGGATCTTCCGGCTAAGGCCGGGAGCGACCTGCCACTCTGGATCCGCCGCTGGTTCGGATTCGATCTGTCGATCGCTCCCGCCTCGCTGACGGTGTGGATGACGGCGCTGAGTGTGTTGCTGTCGGCCGGGATCAGCGCGCAGACGCCCTCGTTCGATCGCGCACAGGCGGAAGCGCAGGCGCGCCGCGCGGCGGACCGGCTGGTGGCGCTGCAGAAGGAGTCCGAGGGGCTGGCCAAACAGGAGCGCACGCTGCTTGCGGAGCTGCGCAAGCTGGAAGTCGATCGCGAGATCAAGGAAGAGGAGCTCGCGGCGATTCAGCGCGACACCCGAACGGTGCAGGACAAGCTGACCGCCGCAACCGAGCGCAGCCGTCAGCTCGAGGGTGAAGCGGAGAAACAGCGGCCCGACGTCGAAGCGCGCATGGTGCAGCTATACAAGATGGGACGGGCCGGCTACTGGCGCCTGCTGCTCGACGTCAACAACCTGCGCGAGCTCGGTCGCGCCTACCGCACCGCGGCGGCGCTCGGACGGATCGACCGCGACCGGCTGGAGGAACATCGGCGGACGCTCGCGTCGCTCGCCGTCGAGCGCGGCAATCTGCAGACACGCGCGCGCGAGCTCGCGGCGCTGCGGCGGAAGGCAGCGGACGCGCGCGCGGCGATCGATCGCGCCGTCGCGGCGCGAACGGCGCTCGTGCAATCGATCGACGAACAGCGGGATCTCAACGCGCAGCTGACCGGCGAACTGCAGGAAGCGCAGCACAAACTGCAGGCGACGCTCGCGGGGGCCGCCGCCGGCCGTCCGATCGCCGGCGCCCCGGCGCTGCCGCTGCGGCCTTTCAAGGGCACGCTGCCCTGGCCTGCCGAGGGCGTGCTGTCCTCTCGCTTCGGCCGTCAGCCACCCCGCAGTCCCGGCCCGCCGCTTCGAAACGGCATCGAGCTGTCGCTGCCCGAAGGCCAGCCCGTGCGCGCCGTTCACGAGGGCACGGTCGCGTATGCGGATCTGTTCACCGGCTACGCCAACCTCGTGATCGTCGAGCACGCCGACAGGTCCTACTCGCTGTACGGCCATCTGCTCTCTTTGAACGTGAAAAAGGGAGATCGCGTCGACGCCGGGACGACTGTTGGGCTGGCCGGGCGCAACCCGGCCGGCAACCCGTCCCTCTACTTCGAGCTGCGCGTCGACGGTCGCCCCGTAGATCCCCTACAATGGCTGAAGCGATGACTACACGTACGCGGCTGTCCATCCTTTTGATCTCGACGCCCCTGCTCGCCTTCGTCGTGTTCGGCGGCGTCCTTGGCAGAGCCTCGACGGGCGGCGACCAGACGTTCCAGCACTTGCGCGTGTTCGAGGACGTGGTGTCGTTGATCCTCAACAACTACGTCGAGGACGCGAAAGTCGACAAGGTGATGGAAGGCGCCATGCGCGGGCTTGCCGACGGTCTCGATCCCGACAGCGCCTATCTCACGGCGGCGGAAGTAAAGACGATCGAGCCCGGCGAGAAGCTGCCGGCAGGGGACGTAGGCGTCGAATTGACGCGCCAGTACTATCTGCGCGTGATCGCCGCGCGCGACGACTCCCCCGCCGCCAAGGCGGGGCTGCAGACGGGCGACTACGTCCGCGCCATCGACGGCAAGCCGGCGCGCGACCTGTCGGTGTTCGAGGGCATGCGCCTGCTGCGCGGCGCACCGGGATCGAAGGTGACGCTCACGGTCATCCGCGGCAACGCGGCAGAACCGCGACAGATCGAGCTGGTCCGCGAGAAGACGCCGGGCACCCTCGTGTCCGGAAAGATGCTGTCGCCCGAGCTCGGCTACATCCGCGTTGGCGCCTTTGGCGCCGATGCTCCCGCGAAGATTCGGACCCAGGCCGCGGACCTGACCGCAAAGGGCGCCAAGCATCTCGTGATCGACGTCCGCCACACGGC
>JBKPSE010000083.1:0-13196 GCA_046765855.1 Acidobacteriota bacterium
GCGCGATAGATGCCCCACAGGAGATTGACGACGAGGATCGGAAACGCCACTCCGTGGAAGAGCGGAATGATCCTTCCGTGATTCTTGTAGTTCTGCTGCGAGCCGCCCATCATTTCACTCCGCTGGATCCCGAGCCGCGAATCACGCTCGCAATTGCCGAAGCGAGCGCGGCCGGCGTAATCGGTTTGGTCAGATGCAGCCGGAAGCCGGCGGCGAGCGCGCGGCGCTTGTCCTGCGGGCGCCCGTAGGCAGTGACCGCGATGACCGGAATCTTCCCGCCGAGCGATGCCGGCCGGCTAGCGAGCTGCTCCATCAGCCGATAGCCGTCCTCGTCCGGCAGCCCGATGTCCGACAGGATCGCATCCGGCAACCGCCCCTCGACGATTTCCGCGTCGAGCGCGGCCAGCGCTTCGCGCGAGGACGCCGCCTTGAGCACGGTGACGCCGTAGTCCTGCAGCGAGGCTTCGAGGATGTCGCGCGCGTCCTGCTGATCCTCGACCAGCAGCACCCGGGTACCCGCGAGCGCCGCCGCGGGGTCGACATCAGTGATGCTGCCGTCGTCGCCGTGCAGCTCGGTGCGACCGGGAAACGTCACCGTGAACGTGCTGCCGACACCTTCCGTGCTGCTCGCGCTCACCTGTCCGCCGTGGAGCTCGACCAGCTGGCGCACCAGCGACAGGCCGAGGCCGAGGCCGCCGTGCCGGCGGCTCGACGACGAGTCGGCCTGGCGGAAGCGTTCGAACATGTAGGGCAGGAACTCCTTGGCGATGCCTCGTCCGGTGTCTTCCACCGTCAGCGCGAGACTGTCCGCACGGCGCGTGATTCCGACGATCACCCGGCCGCCGGAATCGGTGAACTTGACGGCGTTGGACAGCAGATTCCAGATGATCTGCTGCAGACGATCGACGTCTCCCATCATCCAGGGCTCTGCCGTCTGGATTCTCGTCTGAATCGTGATGCCTTTCGCCGTCGCGGTGGGCGCGACCACGTCGATGGCCGCGACCGCGATCGTCGCGAGGTCGACGGGCTGCATGTCGAGGCGCAGCTTGCCGCTCATGATCCGCGCCATGTCCAGCATGTCGTCGATCAGCCGGGTCTGCGCCACGGCGTTGCGATCGATGACCTGCAGCGCGCGCGTCAGCATCGTCGGGTCGACCTGCCGGCCGAGCAGGATCTTGGTCCACCCGAGGACCGCATTGAGCGGCGTGCGGATCTCATGCGAGAGCGTGGCGAGGAATTCGTCCTTGACGCGGACGGCCTCCTCGGCAACGCTGCGCGCCGCTTCCGCGGCTTCGATCTGCTGGCGAAGCTGACGTTCGCTCGCGACTCGCTCGCTGACGTCGTCGACGATGGCGATGGTGCCGATGATGGCGCCATCGAATTCGAGCGGCGCGATTCTCGCGGACTGCGCCGCCTCCGGCGCACCCGGCTTGCCGGCGACGAGATAGCGGTGGAAGCGGTGCGCGAGCACGCGCGGCTCGCCGGCGAGCGCCGCGCGAAAATGCGCGTCGAGCCCGCGGTCGGCGAGGTCCGGCAGCACGCCGAGCAGCGGCCGGCCGATGACGTCGGCAGCGGCATGTCCGGTGTGCTCCTCGAGGCGCTTGTTCCAGCTGCGGATCACGAGCGCGGTGTCGGTCGTGAAAATGCCCTGGGCGGAAAGCTCCTGGAACCAGCGCAGCATCGCCGCGGTCAGGAGATCGACGCCGCCGATACCCGTCGGCTCGCTCACGCGCGCCCCTCGCGCTGCTCCCAGTCTTCGACGGCGCGAATGAGGCGATCGAGCGAGGCCACGCTGAGCACGATGACGAGATAGCCCTTGACCTCGGCGTCGCGCAGCTTGAAGCCGGCGTGCACGACCAGCGCGTAGCGCAGTCCCTCGCGGTTGACGAGCAGGGACTTCATCACGTCGTGGAGCGTATCGAGATTGAGATGGGGAACCGAGAACGAGACCTGGACGCGGAGGATGTTGCCGAACGTGCCGAGGCAGGCGTTGAGCAGGATGTTGCCGACTTCGGTCAGCACTTCGCGCGCCGACGCGTCGATCGGCAGGGGCAGCGGCGCCTCGTTGGTGAGCAGCTCCTTCAGCATGCCCGCGGCGGAGTGGTTGAGGATCAACAGCGCATCTCCGCCGACCGGCCCGGAGAAGATCTGATGAACGCTGGCGACTTGATCGTCGAGAAACAATCGCAGCGTGCGATTCAGCTCGTCGATCGGATGGACCGAGACCTCCGGGACCTCCAGGATGACGCGATGGCCGGTGAGCTCTGACAGTGAGGCGGCGGCACGGCCGAAGCCGATGTTCAGCAGCTCGATGAGCGCGTCCTGCTGCGATTGCGTCAGCTCCATCGCGAGTCGCCCTTCATTACCTGCTCGATCGTTTGCAGGACCTGCGTCGGATTGGCCGGCTTGGTGATGAACGCGGCGGCGCCGCCCGCCTGGACGAGCTCGCGGGAAGATGTCTGCACGTCGGCGGACACGACAATCACGCGCGCGTTCGGATCCATCTCGCGCAGCTTGGCGAGCACGTCGAGCCCGTACATGCCGCGCATGACCAGGTCGAGGAGCACCACATCGGGCTTGTCGACGGCGAATCGCTCCAGCGCCGACAACCCGTCTTCCGCTTCGACGACCTGATATCCGGCCTGCTCGAGGATGCGGCGAGTGCTGCGGCGGGCCAGGCCCGAATCGTCGACGAGCAGCACCTTACCGCCGCTCATATTCTCTCCAATATTACGCGGGCGACCCGATCGAGGGGCACCGCCGCGTCGCTCAAGCCCGCTTCGACCACCGAGCGCGGCATCCCGTACACCACGCAGGTCTCTTCGGCCTCGGTTAGGATACAGCCCCCGCGTGCTTTAATCCACGCGGCGCCTTCGCGTCCGTCGCTGCCCATTCCGGTCATCACCACGCCGAGCACACGTTCGCCGTAGACCTCTGCAGCCGAGTGGAAGAGCGCGTCGACCGATGGACGATGCGGAGTATCGAGCGGCCGGACATCGAGATGGGTGACCACCTCAACGCCAACGCGCAGGAAACTGAGATGGCGTCCGGCCGGCGCGAGAAACACCATTCCGCGCTCGACCAGCTGCCCTTCGCCAGCCTCGACAACGTGGAGCGGCGACAGCTCATTGAGCTTCTGCGCGTACATCTCGGTGTAGCCGATCGGCATGTGCAAGACGATCGCGACCGGTACCGGAAAATCCGCCGGCAGCTGCGGCACGACGAGCTTCAGCGCCTGCGGTCCGCCCGTCGACACGCCAATCACGAGCAGGTCGAACGGTCGAGTGTCCCGCCGCGGCACCGTCGGCGGTGAAGCGGTTGCCGCAGACAGCGGGCCCAACGACCGCTGCGGCGCGCCGGCCGCGGCCTTCACCTTGGCAATCAGTTCTTCGGACATGTCCATCAGCCGCTCGGTGGCGAGCGCCGTCGGCTTCTGCACGAAATCGATCGCGCCGGCGTCGAGCGCGGCGAGCACCTGTTCGCTCGCGCTCTCAGCGATGCTGATGATCACGATCGGCGTCCGCCGCCTCGCCATCTGCGCGCGGACGAAGGCGACGCCGTCCATCACCGGCATGTTGAGATCGCAGGTGATGACGTCGGGTTGCAGTTCCTGGGCGAGCTCCAGCGCTTCGGCGCCGTCCCGCGCGGTGCCGACCACTTCGATGAAGGGATTGCGCCCGAGCATCTGCGCCACGACCTTGCGCACGTAGGCGGAGTCGTCCACGATCAGGACGCGAACGAGTTCAGACATCGCGCCGTTCCATTCCCGCCATCACCGGCCTCGCTTCACGTAAACGAACGCGCCGCCGATTTCGTCCAGCTCGAACCGCGACGACAGCTTCAGCAGCGACTCCGACGCCCCGACGCACAGGTATCCGGGCTCGGGCATCTCGCGCTGCAGCTGCTCGACGACTCTCTGCACGGCGGCAGTGGAAAAATAAATGAACACGTTGCGGCAGAAGACGATCGGCGCGCGCGCGTAACGCGCGACCTCCGCCTCGGCGAGCAGGTTGACGACGCTCCACGACGTGATGCGGCGGCACAGCGACGGACTCACCGTCCAGCGATCGTGGTGCGTGAGGAAGTATTTCTCGCGCAGGTCGAGGGGCAGGCTCCGGAACGCCCGTTCGCGGTACTGACCGGCGCGCGCCTTGGCGATCGCCGCCGGACTCGCGTCGCTGCCGTGGATCTCGATCAAGCCCTGCTCGAAGAGCCGCGCTTCCTCGAGCACCATCGCAATGGTCAGCGGCTCTTCGCCGCTCGCGCACGGCACGCTCCAGATGCGCACCGGCTCGTAGGGACGCTCGCGCAGCAGCGCGGGAACGATGTGATGCGCGATTGCCTTGACCTGATCGATCTCGCGCCAGAAATACGTCTCGCCGACCGACAGCGCATCCATCACCCGCTGCCATTCGCCGGCCGCAGCCTCGTCGTACTTCAGCAGATAGTAGTAGTCGAGGTAGGAATCGAATCCGCGTTCGATTACCAGCGGCGCGAGGCGGTCGGCCAGCGTGTCGAATCGCGCCAGGTCGTAGAACAGACCGAGACGCTCGTGAATGGCGTCGCGGAGCAGCGGCAAGGCGCTGCTCGACAAACCCAGGCTGTCGGACTGCGACGCCATGATTCAGTTCACCGCGTCCCATCGTGATCGCCGGGAGCGGATGCAGTGGTGCGGCCGAGGGCGCTCGCCGCGGCGCGGCGCACGCTGCGCGCGGGGTCCTCGCGCGCCATCTGCGCGAACTGCCGCGACAGTCCACGCGCGCCCAGCTGATCGAGCGCGGTGACCGCGGCCTCCCGTACGGTGGCGTCCGCATCGTTCAGCGCACTGCGAATCGCTGCGGAAGCCTCGGGGTGGCGCATCCGCGCGAGCACGTCGACGATGGCGCGGCGCACAGCGGGATGTGCGTGCGTCAGACCGCGGCCGACGTGCGTGATCCGCGATTCAGGCAGCCGGGCCAGCGCCGCGGCGGCCGCGCCGCCGCGCCGCGGATCCGCGCTTGCCGCAATCAACGCGGCAACGGCCCGCGGCGCGTCGTCATCCGTCCGCCCGGCGATCACGCCCAGCGCTTCGATCGCGGCGAGCGCCACCGCATCTTCGCCGTCCGCCGCCGCCGTCCATTCGAGCGATTCCACCCCCTCGGCAGTGCCGCGCGTGCGCAGCGCCGTCACCGCCGCGAGACGGCGCGCGGAATCATCGGCGCGCAGCGCCGCCTTCAGCGTCGCCATCGCGCGCGGATCGTTGCGCCGTCCGAGCGCCCGCAGCGCCGCCGTGGCAATGTCGCCGTCGTCATCCGCCGCATAGGGCAGCAGAATCTCCACGATCTCGCCGCCTGCCGTGGCCCCGAGCCCCTCGATCGCGGCAATGCGCACGTGCATCGCGGAATCGGCCGCGGCAATCTGCGCCAGGCGCGGCGCGGACGCCGGGTCGGCAAGCGCCGCCAGCGATCGTACGGCGTAGTAACGCACCCACGCGTCCGTGTCGGAAGTCGCCGTCATCAGCGGTGCCATCGACTGTGCGGCGGCTACGTGGGCGAGTGCCTGCGCCGCCGCGGCGCGTACTTTCGGCGACGCATCGGACAACGCCGCGGTCAATCGGGCGGTCGCGCGGGGGTCGTCCAGAAACGGCAGATGCTCCACGACCGCACGGCGGACGTTCTCGTCGGCATCTCCTGCCAGTCCGAGCACGGGTTCGACGCACTCGCGATAGCCGAAGTAGCCGGCGATGCGCACCGCGGACTCGCGCAGGCGCGTATCCGGAGACGCCAGGAGGCTCGCGACACGCAATGCCATCTCGGGATGGCCGAGCGAGTTGAGCGCGCCAATCGCCGCCTGCCGCACCGTGGAGTCGGCGTGCGACAACAGCGGCAGCAGCGCTTCGAACGCCTGCGGGTCGCCGATGTGCGCGAGCGCGGCCGCGGCCGCGACCACTTCCGCCCGATCGCGGGTCAGCGCCTCGGTAAGTGGCCTCGTTGCGCGACGGTCGCCGAGACGGCCGAGCGCGACGATCGCCGCCAGCCGCACGTCCGCATCGTCGCCGCGCAGCTGTTCGATCAGGATGTCGACGACGCCGGCGTCCTGCCGGACGATTGATTCGATGACCGCCGGACGCACGGCCGCCTGGCCGAGCAGCCGCGCCAGCGCCCGTTCGACCGCCGGGCCGCGCAGCCATCCGACCACTGTCACCAGCGGCGCCAGGTCCGACCCTGTGCTCATCGACAGCGCATCCAGCAAGCGCTGCGATCCCGGGGCCCGGATCGCCGCCTGAAACTCAGAAACGATCAACGCGCCAGCGCCGTAGCGCTGCTCGTAGCGTTCGTGGATACGCGCCAGCGCGCGTGCGATGGGCCGCGCGGGTCCCGTGGCATTGAGCACGTCGGCCAGCGGCCGGACGGCATCGGCGTCCCCGAGCTCGGCGAGGGCTTCCGCGACGGGCTCGACGACGTCGCTGCGGCGGAGCAGCGGGACGAGCCGCGGCGCGACGCGCACGTCGTGGATCTGCGCGAGCGCGTCGATGGCCGGAAAGACGAGGAAGAAGTCGTCCGACTCGGCGATGTCGGCGAGCGCGTCAACAGCATCACCTGCCCGCATTCGCCCGAGCGCTTCGATCGCATGGAAGCGCACGTTGACGTCGGGGTCGTCGAGAGCGCCGATCAGCGCGGCAACCGCCTCGGGCGTCTGACGCTCGCCGAGTGCGAGCGCGGCCTGGATGCGGAGATCGGCGTCCGGTTCGCGCAGCAGCGCGACCAGCGGTCCGGTCAGATCGACGTCCGACGCGCCGAGCAGCTGCAGCGCGCTGCTCAGGATGTTGAAATCCCGGTGCTCCTCACGAAGCGACGTCACCAGCGACACCAGCAGTTCCGGGTGCGCGTCGCGGGTCAGCCCCTCCACTGCGGCGCGGCGAACCTTCCAGTCGTCCGCGCGCAGATCGGCGGCAAGCGCGCGCTCGCGCTCGATTCGCTCGGTGACGTCTTCAATGGTCGCCATCACGCCGACGATTCGTTCCCCTTCACGAAGGGGACCAAGCGTGACGCGCTGCTGCATGTGCTCGAAGCGAGCGGACGGGCGCCGCGGCGGGCAGGGAATCAGATAGTGATGGAAGGCGGGCGCCAGGACCTGCACTTCCCCCGACGCGAGCACCTGGTGAAATCGCTCGAGCAGCCCGCGATCGGCGAGCGACGGCACCACCTCCGCGAGCGGCCGCCCGCACGCGTCGGACGCGGCAATTCCGGTATTGCGCGCGATCCAGCCATCCCAGGTGCGGACGACGAGCTCCGCGTCAACGGTCAGGATCCCAATCTCGACCGGCGGGCTGCCTGCCCGATCCTGCGGCGCCCGTGTCAATGCGGCTTCTTCGTCAGGTCGCCGACGACTGCGGTCAACGCTCCGGCATGGCGCAGCAGATCGTCGGTGCTGGCGCGCGTCTGGCGCACGCTGCCGGCGTTGCGGTCGGCAATCTTCCGCAGCTCGACCAGGTCGTGCAGAGTTGCGCTCGCCGTTTGCGCGTGCGCGCGATTGGCGTCGGTAATGCCTTTCACTTGTCTGGACGTATTGGCCACGGCTGCGGTCATGTCTTTCATGGCCCGCGCCTGTTCCTTCAACGCCTTCGCTGCCTGCTCGGACTGCTGCCGCATCGACACCGCCACAGCGGCCATGTCCGCGGATGCCGTCGCCTGCTCCGTCATCGCTCTGGACACCGAGCTGACCAGTTTGGTCAGCGACTCCGAGGTCTTGACGATCTCGTCCGAAGACGCGGCCTGCTGCGCGAGCGCACGGGTGGTGGCCGCGGCGCCGCGGCGCATCGACTCGTTCGCCTGCGCGATCTCCGCCGCGCTCTTCGCCTGCTCCGCGGTGGCCTTGCGCAGCTGGACGGCGAGCCGCGAGGTGCCGCTCGCGGCCTTCATGATGTCGCGCGAGGCGCGCCCCTGCTCGGCAACCGCCTTGGTGACTTCCTGCGCGATCTTGCGCATCTGACCGGTCGCCTGCGCGATCTGCTGCGCGCCCGACGCCTGCTCCGCCGTCGACGCCGCGATCAGCCTCGCCTGCTCGGTCGTCGCCGCGATGGCGCTGGCGACCGACTGCCCCGCGACCTTCTGTTCCGCCGTGGCCGTCGCGATCTGTCCGGCGAGCGTCGACGTCTCGGCGACGCCGGCGAGAATTTTCTTCAAGCCGGATGCTCCGGCTTCGGCGAGGCCGCTGCTCTCGTCGGCGACGCGCAGACCGTCGTTCGAGGCGGCAACGGCGTCCTGCGCCACTTCCTGCAGCGCCTTGATGATCGAGGCGATGTCCGCGGTCGCCTTGGCCGACCGATCGGCGAGATTGCGAATCTCTTCGGCGACCACCGCGAAGCCGCGTCCCGCGTCACCGGCGCGCGCCGCTTCGATCGAGGCATTCAGCGACAACAGGTTGGTGCGCTCGGCAATCAGGTTGATGGTGTCGACGATCGAGGTGATGTCGCTGGTGCGCTTGCCCATTTCACGCATGACCGCCGCCGACTGCACCATCGATTCACGCATGCGCGAGATGCCCTGAATCGAACGCTGAACCGTGGCGCCCCCTTCTTCCGCGTCGCGGGTGACCCGGCGCGAAACCTCTTCGGCCGATCGGGCCAGCGCCGCCACCGACGCGATCGATCGCTCCATCTGTCCGGCGCTCACCGTCGCGTCGCGCGCGACCTCGGTGATGCGGCCGCCGCTCTGGGCCACGCCCTGCACCGACCGTGACATCTGCTCGATCGACGTCGAGTTCTGTTCCACCGCCGTCGCCAGGCGCTCGGTCATCGCGCCGACCTCTTCGATCGAGGCGGCAATCTCGTTGATCGATGAGGAGGTCTCCTCCGCCGACGCGGCGAGATCGTCGGCGCCCGACGACACCTCTTTGACCGATCCGGCGAGCTCTTCGACCGCCGCCCCGGTCTGGTTCACCGACGCGGTCAGCGATTCGGTGTCCCTGGCGACCGATTTGATCAGCCCGGCCATCGAGCCGATCGACGCGGTGACCTGCTGCGCGGCGGCGGCCATCTCCTGCGCCGTTCCGGTCACGTGCTGGATCGAAGCCGCCGATTCCTGAACCGAGCCGACGTTGCGCGAAATCGACTCCGACAGCGAGGCCGCGTTGGCGGTGACCTGCTCGATCGAGGCCGCGGTCTCGTTGACCGACGACACCAGCTCTTCGGACGACGTGGCCAGGGAGGCCGCCTGGCCGGCGGTCTCCTTCAGCGACGCGCTCATCTCGTTGAGTCCCTCGGCGGCCCGATCGAGCGCGCGCAGCTGCGTGTCGGCCCCTTCGGCGACCTCCTCGCTGATGCGCGCGATGGCGGCCGCGGCAGCGGTCACCTGTTGCGCCTGCGAGAGAACGATCTGCGAATCCATATGCGGCGCGACGCGCGACGCGCGGCCGTTCAGTTTGCGTGTAGCCATACCTGCCTCTTATGCGTGCGTTTCCAGCACGGGATCACTGAACGTGAGCACGGCGTCCAGGTTCAGTACGAGAATCAGCCGGTCGCCGACGTTGGCGACCCCTTCCAGATAGCGGCCGCTCAGTCCGCTCAGCGCCGTCGCCGGCGGGTGAATCGCCGCCGGATCGATGGCGGCGAACTCGCGCGCCCCGTCCACGATCAGTCCGACGGTGCGCCCGGCGTTGTGCACCACCAGCAGACGCGTGGCCAGGTCGTAGGGCGCGCGCTCGAATCCGAATCGTGCGCGCAGATTCAGCGCCGGCACCACCGCCCCGCGCGAAAACACCACACCGTCGACGAATGCCGCCGCGTTCGGCACCGCGGTGATCTGCTCCACCATTTCGACGTGCGCGACGTCGCGGCTGCGCAGTGCGTACGTGGTGCCCGCCACCGTGAACAGGATGTAGGTCTCGGTCGTCTGCATCAGCGGCTCCCGACCTCTCGTCCGGCGCGGGTGCGCGCATGGCGCGCCAGCTCGGGCAGATTCAGAATCAGCACCGCGCGGCCGTCGCCGAGATCCGTAGCGCCGGCGATACCGTCCGCCTTCGCCAGCGCGTCGGCCATGCTGCGCACCACGATCTCGCGCTGGCTGCTGACGCGATCGACGGCAACGCCGACGGCATCGGCGCCGCTGCCGACGACGAACACGTGCATCGCCCGGCGCGGCTGGCCGGCGATCCCGAACAATCGTCCGAGCCGCAGAATCGGCAGGCTGCCGCCGCGGAAGGGCGCGATTTCGTGCTGCTCCAGCGCGCGCACGCTCGACGCCTCGACTTCGATCACCTCGCGGACGTGTCCCTGCGGCACCGCGAACGTCTGATCGGCGACGTGCGCGATCAGCGCATCGGTAATCGACAGCGTCAGCGGCAGCTCGATGACGAAGCGCGTCCCTTCACCCGGCGTCGATTCGAGCAAGAGCCGCCCGTTCAGTTCCTCGATGGTCGTCTTGACCACCGCCATGCCCACGCCGCGGCCGCTCGCGCGATCGCTTTCCTCGCGCGTCGAGAAGCCGGGCGCACAGATCAAGTCGAGCACCGTCGCCATGTCCACCGGACCGTCCGGCACCGCCAGCTGCATCGCGCGCGCGCGGGCGACGACGGCAGCCGGATCGATGCCGCGGCCGTCGTCGGCAATCTCGAGGACGACCGTGTCGCCGACGCTCGCCGCGGTCAGCGCCAGCGTGCCTTCTTCTGCTTTCCCGGCGGCCGCGCGCTCGGCGGGCGTTTCGAGGCCGTGGCTCACGGCGTTGCGCACCAGGTGCAGCACCGGGTCCATCATCCGTTCGATCAGGAACTTGTCGATCTCGGTTTCCTGGCCGCGGACGTCGAGGCGCACGTGCTTGCCGCTGTCCCGCGCCAGATCGCGCACGACGAACGGCATGCGGCGGAAGATCTCGCCGACCGAGACCAGGCGTACCCGCATCAGTCCTTCGCGCAGATCGCGGAGCTGCCGCTCGATCGTCTGACTGTGCTCTTGAACGCCGCGCCATTCGATCGGCGGCACGCGCGGCTCGATGCGAGCGAGCGCGCCCTCGAGCCGGGCGCGGCTGATCACGAGGTCTCCGACCATGCGCATCAGATCGTCCAGACGTGTGAGGTCGACCCGCACCACGTGCGACGGACCGATCCGCGTCGCCGCTTCGGGCACGTCCGTGTCCGCGTGATCGATGGCTGGCATCAGTGGCTCGCCAACCGCTTCCACGTCGATGCCGTCGGCACGCCAGGCGGCAATCGTGGCGTCGTCGAGCGCTCCGGCGAACAGGAACTCGAAGGCGACGCTGCCGCTGACGATTTTGGGCGAGGCGTTGACGATCCGCCCGACCTCGCGCAGGCGGCTGCGCACGTTGTCGACGTTGATGCCGCGCGCCAGCAGCGCCGCCGATGGCGTGAACATGACCCGCCAGGATGCGCGTTCCGCCTCCCCCTTCGCCGGCGAGGCGGAGGCGGTGCGGGCGGGAGCGACGGCCTCGAGTGATCCGACGATCTGCTCGACGGATGGAGCCGCGACACCTTCGCGCCGTGCGGCGATCGTGCGCTCGAGCGCATCGACGCCCGCGAGCAGCGCGTCGAGGCCGACCGACGTCAGGCGCGAGTCGCGCCCGCGCAGCAGGCGCAGATAGCTCTCCATATGATGCGCGAGCATCTCGGCCTCGCGCAGCTCCACCATGCCGGAGATGCCTTTGATCGAATGGAAGCTGCGGAACAGCTCTTCGACCGCGTCCGATGACACGGGACGATCGGTGCCCGCCGACGATTCGAGCTCCAGCAGCAGACGGCGGATCACGGCGAGGTGCTCGTCGCACTCGGCAAAGTACTCGTCCATGAAGCCGGCGAACGGCGATTCACCGCTCATGCGTGCTCCGTCGTTCCGGCCGCCGCTGCGAGCAGCGCGCGGGCGTGCGCGGCCAGCGCGTGCGGTGCGAAAGGCTTGGTCACATACAAGGACGCGCCCGCCTCCATCGCCGCCACGCGGCTCGAATCGTCGCCTCGCGTGGTCAGAACCAGTACCGGCAGCCGGTGAAAATTCGGGTGGTTGCGCACGAACTTCAGCACCTCGAGTCCGTGCATGTCCGGCATGTTGAGGTCGAGCACCATCAGCGCGACCGGACCGAGCGCGAGCCGCTCGAGCGCTTCGAGGCCGCTCGCCGCTTCGGCGAAACCCCCTTCACACACCTCGCGCAGCGACGCCATCACCATCCGGCGCATCGTCGGCGAATCGTCAACGACCAGGGTTCGATCCATGGGGTCCCGCAGGGCCCTTCATTGTCTCCGATCGCGGGGGCGAGCGGAGCAATCGGTGCCCGTTTTTGCACCACCTATTTTGGAAGGCGCAACAGTTGAGGTCTGGGTTAAGTGCCTTCCCGAACCAGCGCCTGCGGCAGCGGCTGGAGAAGCGCGAGGTGACAATCCGGCAGGATGTTCGCGAAAGCCGCGAACGACGCGCGGATCGGGAGGCCCGCCGGTCCCTGTATGGAATACGCGCCCGCCTGCGCTCCCGAGCGGACGAACTGCTCCCATTGCTGCCTGACCGCATCAGCCGCGATCTGCGATGTCAGGTCCCACACGTGCAGAGACAGGAGCTCGTCGCGCGAGCGGCCGGTCAGCGCGCACGCTTCCGGGTTCGCATCGATGTAGCACGCACCTGAATCGGCGAGCAACGCCGCCGGGGTCCGTGCGGCGGTCGCCTGTTCGACGGCGGCCATGACGCGTCCGGCATTGCTGCCGCTCGGAATCGCCGCGATCCGTTCGCGCACGTCGCGCAGCTGGCGCTGCAGCGCGGCTGCTGTCTTGTCGAGCATCAGGGGCACGAGCTCGCCGATCAACTGGTCCGGCAGCACAGGCTTGAGCAGGACGCGATCGAAGAGCTCCATCGCGCGCACGCCCGAATCGCCGACGAACGCGCGCCCGCTGACCAGCACCATCGGCGTGCTGGCGAGCGAGGAGGAGCCGCGAACCTGGCGCGCCAGATCCAGGCCATCGGCCCCGGGCAGAGTGAAGTCGGTGACGATGGCGTCGGGCTGGCGGTCCGCGGCGATCGCTGCCGCATGCGGGACGCTGCCTGCCGTGATCACGGCAAAGCCCCGCGATTCGAGCGACCACGCGTACATCTCGCGCGTGTCGACATCATCGTCGACCAGCAGGATCGTAGGTCTTTCTCTCATTGGCGATCCGCCACCCTGCGGACGACAGCGGCGAGCTCGTCGAGCTCGACCGGCTTGGGCACGAAGTGTTTGAAGCCGGCG
>JBKPSE010000084.1:0-4636 GCA_046765855.1 Acidobacteriota bacterium
GATCATCGGCAGGAATGCCGGTGAAACGCCGGTGATGCCAGGCGTCGGATTGGCGCCTTCGCGGACGACCCACCCGTAATTCCGCCCGCCGGCACCCGCGGGCTCCCAGTCCACTTCTTCCCAGGCGCCCTGTCCGACGTCGCCGATGATCAGCGCGCGGCTGGCGCCGCTGCCGAACGTGTCGAAGCTGAAACGCCACGGGTTGCGCAGGCCGATGGCCCAGATCTCCGGGCGGTATGCCGCGTCGGCGACGAACGGATTGCTCGCCGGCACCGCGAATCCCGCGGCGTGCGAGTCGTCGACTGACACGTCGATCCGCAGCATCTTGCCCAGCAGAGTGCCGGGAGTCTGCGCGTTGTTCAACGGATCGTTGCCGCTGCCGCCGTCACCCATGCCGACGTAGAGGTAGCCGTCGCTGCCGAACGCGAGACAGCCTCCGTTGTGATTGGCGAACGGCTGGCGGATGACCCGCTCTCCTGTCGACCACTGCAGCGCAAAAAGCGACGACCGATCGGCAAGCCGCGGATCTGCCGCAGAACGCTTGATGCGGGCGACGACCGTGTGGCCGTTGACATCCGTGTAGTTGACGAAGAAGCGCCGCGTCGCCGCCGCATCCGGCGGAAAGGCCATGCCGAGCAGACCGCGCTCGCCGCCGCTGCTGACGATGTCGCGGATATCGAGGAATGCCGCCGGCTGCACGATGCCAGCGACGATGGTCCGGATACGGCCGCCCTGCTCGACGACAAACTGTACCTGCGGGTCGGTCGGGTCCTGAACGACGGCGACCGGAGTCACGAACCCGCTCGCGTAGGGCACGACCTTCAGCGGCGGGAGCTCCGCGCCGGCAGCGCGGGCGGCCAGCAGGCCGACTGCACCGAGCGACACGATGGCCGTGCGAAGGTGAAAGGCGATCACGCGTCGAGCCGCAGCAAGCTCCATTCCGATGGGCCGAAAGCTGAAACGGCGCGGGTTTGACCCCGCGCCGACGGAAGCTGTAATCAGATGGCCGATATTCGTCGCATCAGCGGCCGGCGGTCAGTGCGTGAGGAACGTTGCGGAACATCTCAGGCCGCAGCGGCAGGATGAACGAGAAGCGGTAATCTCCCTGCATCCGGCCGATCGGAATGCCCACCAGCTGCCCGTCGCCATTGAGCACGCCTCCCCCCGAGACGCCGGGGTGGCCATCGGTCAGGCAGGTGACAAGGTGGTTCGCCGTCTTCTGACCGACGTAGCCGGTCGAGAGGATGATCCCCTTCGAGTAGTCGTTGCCAAGGCGGAAGATCGGTTCGGCGAACTCGAACCCGTAGTCGAGATTCACGTTCAGCGCCGGAAGGTCGATCGATTCCTTGACCTTCAGGATCGCCCAGTCGCCCGGATCGACTTCGACCTGCGCGTCGCCGGTGTCGACGATCTTCGCCGGCACCGCGCGCCCCTTGTACATGATCTTGATCGAGGCGATCCGCCGCGAGTCGGGATGTTCGCCGAGCGCCACCACGCCGTGTTTCACGGTGACGAAGTAGCCGTTGCCGATGTAGCCGGCGGTGCCGTAGTTGCTGGCGCCGGTCATGTCGTAGGAATACAGCTCGACGAAGCTCTCGCGGCGCTCGCGGAGCAGGCTGACGGGCAGCAGGCCCATCTCGCTTTTGAGCTGCTGCTTGATGTCGGCGACGAGAGCGGCGCGGCTGTGGTCGTCCATCAGGGCGCGGTTCGCCGGTTCGGTGCGGCCGCTCGTGCCGGAGATCTCGGTTCGCTGACGCTTCAGCGAGGAGAGCTCGGCGCGCAGCGCGGCGATCTGATCGTTTTCCGTCGCCGTGGCGGCGCGGGCGGCGATCAGATTGCCGAGGCTGAAGAAAATGATGCCGGAAAACGCGAAGATCAGAGCTGGAATCAGGCCTCGAGGCATAGATACTCCAAGTTCGGCAGCTGCGCACGAACAGCATTGCGTACGGGTTTCCCCGACGCCTTTATCGCTTGGACTTTCAACTTGCTGGGAGACCTCAGAGTAAACGGATGTGACTCGACAGTCAAGGGAATCCAGCCATCACGCGATCGGAACAGAGGGAAATCGGGCGATCTTTGTCGATTCGGCGATCGGGTGAAGGCTCGATCGAGCCGTCGGCAATGTGAACGGGCCTCCGCCCATCAACTTCGAGCTCAGCCGTATGAGAATCGGACGACGACCCACGCCATCCCGGACGGCCGGACGCCTGACACCGATCGCGGGGTGCCTAAATTCTCTGGAAATTCTTCTCGATCTCACGCCGCGTCAGCCGCAGCACCACCGGGCGGCCGTGCGGACAGACGGTCGAATACGCCGTACGGCGCAGCTCCTCGAGGATGTAGCGCATCTTTTCGAGCGTCAGCGGATAGTTGGCCTTGACCGCGGCATGACAGGCGATGGTCGCCGCCGCCTTGCGCAGCGCCTCCTCGACGCCCGCGCTCGCGCCGAGTCCTTCGAGATCGTCGGCCAGCGCGCGCACCGTCGTCTCCGATTCGGCCGGTCCGAGCATGGCGGGAACCGCCGACAGGCAGACGCTGTCGCCGCCGAACTCTTCCAGCTCCATGCCGAATCGTTCCAGCGTCGAGCCGTGCACCTTGAGCGCTTCGCGCTGTGCCGGCGAAAGCTCCAGCACGATCGGCGTCAGCAGCCGCTGACTCTCCATCCGCCCGGCGGTGAGGCGTTCCATCGTCTGCTCGAACAGCACGCGTTCGTGCGCGACGTGTTGATCGACGATCGCGACGCCCTCATCGTCCACGGCGATGATGAACGTGTCGCGGAACTGACCGAGAGGGATCATCGGCCGAATGGATCCCTGATCGATCCTCGCTGGTTCTGAATCCGTCATCCGTGATCCAGAATCCTGCATCGCGGATCCTGAATCCGGCGTCGGTGCGGCCCATCGGTTGAAGACTTGCGCCCCGGCAAGGACACCGGGGATCGTGACCGGGCGCGGCTCCGACGGCAGCGGCGGCTGCTGCACGGCGAATTGGAACTCGTGGTCGCGTCCATGCCCGAGCGCGTCACCCAGTGCGCGGCGCAGCACCTGGTGCACCAGCGATTGTTCCAGGAACCGCACTTCCGCCTTGGTTGGATGTACGTTGACGTCGACGCGATCCGCGGCGATCGTCAGGAACAGATGGACCTCGGGACTGCGCTCCTTGATCGTCGCGACGCTGTAGGCATCGATGATCGCGTGCGCGATGGTGCGATCCTTGACGATGCGGCGGTTGACGAAGACGTTCTGGGCGCCGCGCGTCGGGCCTTGATCGCCGAGTGCGGCGGCAAAACCCTCGATCTCGATGCCGGCCGCCTGCTTGCGCACTTCCACCAGATCGGGACGGTCGCCGAACAGTTGAAAGAACCGATCGCGCAGGCTTGCCGCCGGGGGGCACTGCAGCAGCGTGCGTGCGTTGCTGACGATGGTAAACCCGACTTCCGGATATCCGAGCGCGAGCTGCGTGCCGAGCCGCGAGATCTGCGCCGTTTCCGCGGTGTCCGACTTCAGGAACTTCCGCCGCGCCGGAAGGTTGTAGAACAGATCCGCCACTTCGACCGAGGTGCCTTCGGGCGCACCGACTTCGCGAACCGATGCGATTGTTCCGGCGTTGACCTTGATCTCGGTGCCGCTCTCCGCGCCGCGCGCGCGCGTGCGCAGCGTGAAGTGCGACACCGACGCGATGCTCGGCAGCGCTTCGCCGCGAAAGCCGAGGGTACGGATGGCGCCGAGATCCTCGGCGCGTGCGATCTTGCTCGTGGCGTGGCGTTCGATGGCAAGCCGCGCATCCTCCGGCTCCATTCCGTCGCCGTCGTCTTCGACGCGAATCAGCTTCTTGCCGCCGAGCTCGACGGTGATGGAAATGCGCCGCGCCCGGGCGTCGAGCGCGTTCTCGACCAGCTCCTTGACCACGGAGGCGGGCCGCTCGACGACTTCACCGGCCGCGATCTGATTGGCCAGTTCCGGTGAGAGTCGAAGGATGCGGGGCATTCTTCTCTAGATCCAGCCGCGTCGGCGGAAGATATAGATCATCAGCACGACAATGCTGACCATCACCACCATCAGCACCCAGAACATGCGGACGCCGCCGAGGCCGAAGTGCGGCAGGTCGACGTTCATGCCGTAGAGACCGGTGATGAAAGTGAGCGGCATGAAGATCGTGGCGATGATCGTCATGATCTTCATGATCGTGTTGAGCTGATTCGAGACCGTCGCCAGGTTGGCGTCGAGCAGGCTGGTGATGCGGTCCTGGAAGATCATCGATTCGTCGGCGATGCGCACGAGGTGATCGTGGACGTCGCGAAACCTGTAGGCAATCTGCTCCTCGATGAAGGGGAACTCGCGGCGCGCCAGCCGGCCGACGACGTCGCGCTGGGGCTGCACCACGCGCCGCAGCGAGGCGACGTCCTTCTTGAAGTCGAGGATGTCGCGGGCGAGATTGTCGGCGCTGCTGTCGAACACGCGGTCCTCGAGCTCGTCGAGCCGATCGCTCAGCTCGTCGATCTCGGGGCGGTAGTTGTCGACCATCGAGTCGACGATGCGATGCATCAGCGCCGCCGCCCCTTCGCCGAGCGCCAGCGAGTTGCGCTGGCAGATCTCGGCGATGCGCTCGATCGATCGCGAGTCGCCCGAGTGGATGG
>JBKPSE010000085.1:0-5407 GCA_046765855.1 Acidobacteriota bacterium
ATTGCCGACTGCTCGAGCGCAGCCATCGGCGAGACGATGCGCTCACTGCGTGGCGCTCGCGCGTCAAGCCGCCGATCCCAATCTTCAATCGTCAATATCAATCGCAAAATCCCTGAATCGCCAATCCGTAATCTGCAATCGCCAATCGCCAATCGGCAATCGTCCGGTTCATTCCTTCAGCTCGACGACTGTGACGCCGCCGCCGCCCTGATTGTCCGGCGCCGGCCCGAAGGTGGCGACGAACGGATGCGAGCGCAGGAACTCGGCGATGGAGCGCCGCAGCGCGCCGGTGCCGTAGCCGTGGATGATGCGCAGCGTCTTCACGTCGTTCCCCGAGGCATCGTCCAGGAAGCGCTCGACGCGGTCGACCGCTTCATCCGAGTGCGCGCCGATGACGTTGATTTCGGTCAGGCTGCCGCCCGGGCGCGGCGCCAAGTCGACGTTGACGCGCACGCGCGAGCTCGAGGCGGTGACGGCGGCCGCCGGGGTGAGCACGCGCAAATCGCTGACCCGCGCACGCATACGCTTGCCGCGCACGTCGACTTCGGCATGATCGCCCTGGATGGCCTGCACCGTGCCTTCCAGTCCGAGCGCGCCGACCGCGACTCGATCCCCGGCCGCTGCCGGTCGCTGTTGGCCCGACGGAGCGGCCGCAGGGGAGCTGCTGGTCTCGTCGCGCAGCCGATCGGCAATCTTGTCCAGCGCGCCGCGCGCGTCCGCTCGCGCCGCGCCGATGTCGCCGGTCGGCACCAGGCGCGCCGCGCGCCGCTCGGCGTCCGCGGCGATGTTCGATGCGCGCGCCTTCAACTGGTCCATCACCGAATCGATCTCGCGCTTCGCGTCGCGCAGACGCTCTTCGATCTTCTGATCGAGCCGCTTGCGGAAGGTCTCTTCGCGCTCGCGCAGGTCGTGCTCGCGGGCGGCGAGCCGCGACTGCGTGTCCTCGACCATCTGGCGCTCGCGCGCGATCAGCCGCCGTTCGTGATCCAGTCCCTGCATCTCGCGCTCGATGCGCGCGAGATGGTCGGCGAGCTGCGCCTCGCGCGCCGTCCGCTGCGCCCGCGCCTGTTCGATGATGCCGGCGGGCAGGCCGAGACGCGTCGCAATCTCGAGTGCCAGGCTGCTCCCCGGCGAGCCGTAGTGCAGACGATATGTCGGCGCAAAGGTTTCAGGATTGAAGCCGAATCCCGCCGACGTGACGCCCTCCGTCGTCGCGGCGTAGGTCTTCAACGCGTCGAAATGCGTCGTCGCCACGACCATCGCGCCCCGCTTGCGGAAGTGATCGATGATCGCGGTCGCGAGCGCGCCGCCTTCATTCGGATCGGTGCCGCCGCCCGCTTCGTCGAGCAGCACCAGCGCCGGCGCGTCGAGCGCCTTGTCCATCGCGACGACGTTGGCGATGTGCGCCGAGAAGGTGCTCAGGCTCTCGGCAATCGACTGCTCGTCGCCGATGTCGGCGAAGACACTGTGGAAGACCGGCACCTGCGATCCATCGGCGACGGGAATCAGCAGTCCCGCCTGCGCCATCATCGGCAGCAGACCCGCGGTCTTCAGCGCCACCGTCTTGCCGCCGGTGTTGGGGCCGGTGATGACGAGCGCGTGCGTCGGCGGAATGAGGACGACATCGACCGGCGTCACGTCCGTGCCGCGCGCGATCAATAAAGGATGCCGCGCCGCGCGCAGCTCCAGGCGTCCGTCGCGCGCCAGCTTCGGCTCGACGCCGCCGATCTCCAACGAATAGCGCGCCTTTGCCTGCAGCACGTCGAGCGTGGTCGCGATCTCGATCGTCCGTTCGAGGTCGCCGGCGCGCGCACGGAACGCGTCGGTCAGCGCGAGCAGAATGCGCCGCACTTCCTCCTGCTCCTGCTGTTCGAGCGCCACGATGTCGTTGTTGATTTCGACGGTGCTGAGCGGCTCCAGGAACAGGCTGGCGCCGCTGGCCGAGCTGCCGTGCACGATGCCGGGAATCGCGGTGCGATTTTCGGCGCGCACGACCAGGACGTAGCGGCCGTTGCGATCGGTGACGATCTGCTGCTGCAGGTACTTCGCCGTGTCTTTGCCGCGCAGGTACGACTCGAGCGTGCCGCGCAGCCGTGCGCGCTGCTTGCGCAGGCGCTCGCGGATGCTTCTCAGCTCGGCGCTCGCGTCGTCCACCACCTCGCCGCCGGGATCGATCTTGCGGCGGACGTCGGCGATCTCGCGTTCGAACGACGCGCACGGTTCGACGATGACGGCGAGCCGCGGGTACTGCGCGCGCGCGCGCCGGATGCCGCCGGCCGTCGCGTCGACGGAGGCGAGGAAGGTCGCGAGCGTGAGGATCTGCAGCGGTTCGAGCGCGCGCCCGTCGACCGACAGACTGTCGACGATCGCGGCGAGGTCGGCCGATCCGCGCAGCGCGATCTCTCCGGTTCCAGACAGGAATCGCACCGCTTCGGCCGTGGTCGCCAGCGCCGCGGCGACGGCGTCGGATTCCTGCGCCGGGGCGAGCGCCGCCAGGCGCTCGGCGCCGAACGGCGTCTGCGCGAGCCGCTCGACGGCAGCGACGATGCGATCGAACTCTAGGGCCTTGAGTGCTCCGGACTGCATGGAACGAGGCTGCGCGCGCGGCGCGCTGAAGCGCAATCGTCAAGTATATACCGACGAGACGGACGGCCGTTGGCGGGTTCGATTTGACACGCGACAAATGTCGCGGGTAGTATGCGACACATGTCGCACCTAGTGGCCCTGACCCGCCGCGAGCGGGAAATCATGAACGCGCTCTTTTCCCTGGGAAATCGCGCCTCTGCCGAGGCGATCCGGGTGCGGCTGACCGACCCCCCTTCCGACTCATCCGTGCGCGTGATGCTGGCGCGGCTGGAGAAAAAGGGCTACGTGAAACACCAGCAGGACGGCCTCCGCTATCTCTACTCGGCCACCATTTCCCCCGCCGCGGCCAAGCGCACCGCGCTGCAGCAGGTCGTGCAGACGTTCTTCGGCGGTTCCTTGAAACAGATGATGACGGCGCTGGTCGCAGAGGGCTCGTGGACTGACGACGATCTCGAGGGGCTGAAGGCCGAGATCGATCGCGTGCGCAAGGAAAGGAAGCAGCGCTCATGATGTCGTTTGCCCTCTCCATCGCCGTCAAGGCGACCGTCACGATGACGCTGGCGCTCCTCGGCGCCTGGCTGGCGCGTGGCAACCGGGCCGCACTTCGTCACCTGCTGCTCGCCGCGGGCTTCGCCGTCCTCATCGCCTTGCCCTTCACCTCGCTGGTCGTCCCGACGTTCAGCGTGACGGTGGCGATCCCGATGCCGTTACCAGCGCCTGTGCCAGAGATTCCTGCGCCGACCCCGGGCAGTTCGTCAGCGGTCGATTCGATCGATGCGCCGCCGATCGTCCAATCCGCCACTCCTTCACGCCCATGGCCGTCATGGCCGGCGCTGGCGGTTGCGATCTGGGTGCTCGGCGTCGCGCTCTTCATCGCACCGGTGATCGCGGGTCTGTTCCAGGTACGCGCACTGCGACGTGCCTCCCGGCCGTGGCCGCGCGGCCAGCGGTTCGTCGATCAACTTGCCGCGGACGTCGGTCTGCGTCGTCATGTCGAGATGCTGCAGCACGACGGCCTGCCAGGCCCCGTGACCTGCGGCATCATCCGTCCCGCGGTCGTCGTGCCCGCGGACGCAGACGAGTGGAACGACGAGGATCTGCGCCGCGCGCTCGTGCACGAACTGGAGCACGTCCGCCGCGCGGACTGGGCCAGTCAGTGCGTCGCACGGCTCGTGTGTGCTGCCTACTGGTTCCACCCGCTGGTCTGGATCGCGTCGCGCCGTCTCGTGCTCGAAGCGGAGCGCGCGTGTGACGACGGCGTCCTGCGGCGCCCGGCGGTCGCGTCTGTCGACGATGGGGACGCAACTGCCTACGCGGATCAACTCGTCGGTCTGGCGCGCCGCTTGTCGGATGCGCCGAGCCAGGCGCAACTCGCGATGGCGAACCGCCACGATCTTTCCACGCGGGTTCGCGCGGTGCTCGACAGCCGACAACGGCGCGGCCGTGCCGGGACGCGCTGGCTCGTCTTCGCGGGGGCGCTCGCCGCGCTGTTCGTGATGACGATGTCGCCGTTGAAGGTGGTGACGATTGCGGCGCAGTCGGGGTCCAGCCAGGCGCCGCAAGCGCCGCCGCAGCGGTACGAGGTCGCGTCGATCAAGCCCTGCACGGTCGACGAAGCGCCTCCGGGCCCCGCGCGCGGTACTGCGGGAGGAACGAACGCCTCGTTCTCGCCCGGCCGCATGAACGTTCCGTGCGTGACCCTCGAACAGCTGATCTATCTCGCTTACGCGGCATATGGCGCCACTGAGAGCGAGCGTCTCGCCAATGACAGTTTCGGCGGACCGTCGGACGCGACGAAAGTGCGGGGCGGGCCCTCGTGGGTCCACTCGCAGCGCGACAAGTACGCCGTGGAAGCGACCGCTCCCGGCGCGACGCAGCGCACCGTGCTTCTCGGCACGATGCTGCGCGCGCTGCTCGAGGAGCGGTTCCGTCTCAAGATCCACCGCGAGACCGAGGAAGTGCCGATGTTCGAGCTGAAGGTCGCGAAGAGCGGGCTGAAGCTGAAGCCGATGAAAGAAGGCGACTGCGTGCCGTTCGATCCCGCGATGGTCTCGCGAGAGAAGGCGATGTGCGGGATGATGACGTCGGGAGGGAGAGGTCCGAATACGGTCTGGTCGTTCACGGGCTTCCCCTTGAGCAGCCTCGCCGGGCGTTTGTCGCCGACGCTTGGCCGTCACGTGATCGATCGGACTGGAATCACCGACTCGTTCATCTTTCGCCTGACATTTCATCCCGACGAGAACACACCCGGCATCGTCTGGCCGCCGGAGCGTGATGCCGACACGTCCGAGCCGGCCGCGGCGTCCGTTTTTACGGCGCTCGAGGAGCAGTTGGGGCTGAAGATCGAGAAGACGAGAGCGCCGCGCGGATTTCTCGTCATCGATCACGTCGAACGCCCGACGTCCAACGGCGGCGCCGCCTTCCTCCGGCGATGATCACGCTCGCGGCCGCGGCCCTCGCCACGATGCTGGCGGCCGCGGCGCAGCCGGCCCCGCCGTCACTCTCGGGGCGGGTGCTGTTCTCCGGGATCGGCGTGCCCGGCGTCACCGTCCATGCATCGAAGGGTGACGCCTCGGCGTCCGCGACGACGGATCGGACCGGCGCATTTCAATTCACCGGGCTCACAGACGGGACGTGGCAGCTGCGCATCGAGATGCGCGGGTTCGTCCCGCGCATCGAGCAGATCTCGGTTCCCTACACCGGCCCCGCAATCGAGTACCAGCTGACGATGCAGTCGTACGCGGAAATCGTCGGCAGCAATCCACCGCCCAGGCCGGCCGTTGCGCCGGAGCCGATCGCGGCGCCCGATACAGACGTGGAG
>JBKPSE010000086.1:0-2393 GCA_046765855.1 Acidobacteriota bacterium
ATCTCGAGCAGCCGGTGCTGTTCGAGATCGCCACGAAGCAGCAACTGGACGTGGATCGCACGCTGTTCCCGAATCCCTACGAGCTGTCGTCGCTGGAATGGCGCAAGGACAGCCGCGCGCTCACCTTCGAGTACAACCAGCGCGGACACCAGGTCTACCGCGTGCTCGAAGCAGACGCAGCCACGGGCAAGGTACGCGCGGTGATTTCAGAAGAAGCGAAAACCTTTTTCAATTACCGCACGGCAAACGGCAACCTCGCCGACTCGGGTAAGAAGTACCGCTACGACGTCGATGACGGCCGCGAAGTCGTCTGGATGTCCGAGCGCGACGGGTGGAACCACCTGTATCTCATCGACGGCGCCACCGGGCAGGTGAAAAACCAGATCACGAAAGGCAACTGGGTGGTGCGCGCCGTGATCAAGGTGGACGAAGCCGCGAAGCAGATCCTGTTCAGCGCCGGCGGCATGAACGCCGGCAAGGATCCGTACTTTCTCAACGTCTATCGCGTCAACTTCGACGGCAGCGGACTCAAGCCGCTCACGACGGGCGACGGCAACCACAGCGTCGTCTTCTCCGAGGACGGCACGCTCTACATCGACACGTGGTCGCGGGTGGACGTTCCGCCGACGTCCGAGCTCCATCGCACCAATGACGCCAGTCTCGTGATGCCGCTCGAGGCCGGCGACATCACCGAGCTGCAGGCGTCGGGGTGGAAGGCGCCGGAAGTGTTCGTCGCCAAAGGGCGGGACGGCTCCACCGATATCTGGGGCGTCATCTATCGCCCATCGAACTTCAACGCCGCGAAGAAGTATCCGGTGGTCGAGAACATCTACGCCGGTCCTCAGGGTTCGTTCGTGCCGAAATCGTTCGCGGCCTACAACGCGATGCAGGCGATCGCCGAGCTCGGGTTCATCGTCGTGCAGATGGACGGCATGGGCACGTCGAACCGGTCAAAGGCGTTTCATGATGTGGCCTGGAAGAATCTCGGAGACGCCGGCTTCCCGGATCGGATCCTCTGGCACAAGGCTGTCGCCGCCAAGTACCCCTATTACGACATCAGCCGCGTAGGCATCTACGGCACGTCGGCCGGGGGACAGAGCGCGCTGGGTGCGCTGCTCTTTCATGGCGACTTCTACAAAGCGGCGGTGTCCGCCTCCGGCTGCCATGACAATCGCATGGACAAGATCTGGTGGAACGAGCAGTGGATGGGATGGCCGATCGGCCCGCACTACGCCGCCGCGTCGAACGTGGACAATGCGAAAAACCTGACGGGCGACGTGCTGTTGATTTACGGCGAGATGGATACCAACGTCGATCCATCGTCAACGCTGCAGGTGGTCAACCAGCTGATCAAACACAACAAGAACTTCGACCTGCTGGCGATTCCCGGCGCCAATCACACGTCGGGCGGCCCCTACGGCGACCACAAGCGGTGGGACTTCTTCGTGCAGCACCTGCTCGGCATCACCCCGCCGCGCTGGACGACGGCGATGAAGACGGCCGAGACGCAGGCGGCGGGCCGCGCCGAAGAGGACGAGAACGATCCGCTGCAGTCGCCGTGGGTCACCGAACTCGGATGGCGACCAGGCGGCGATCGCTGATCCCCTTGCCCGTGGCCGTCAGCTCGATCACGTAGTCGCCGCGCAGCGCCGCGAGCGGCAACTGGGCGATGAGCCGCGGTGCGCCGCCGGTGGCCTCGGCAAGCGGAACGTCGACAGGGAACGGTTTGCCGAGACGATCGAGCAGCCGCACCTGCCGATTCTCGATCGGCGCGAGGACCGGCCACTCGATGCGGATCCGCTCCGTTCGCGTGAACTCGAACGCGGCCACCGGACTGTCCATGGCGCGCGGCGCCGAGCGGTAGGCGATCGGATCGCCGAGCAGCGCGCCGGTCGGCGGGCCCACCTTGACCCAGTCGTCAGCGGCCAGACCAGCCTCGCCGCGCAGTCTCAGGTTCAGACGATCCGGCCACGCGCCGCTGTTCAAGGAGACCGGCACGACCACCGAGCGCGCGCCCGGGGGAAGCGTCGCGCGCGCGCTACCGATCTCGTCGCCGCTCGCTGACGCTGCGACGATCTCCAGGTTGCCTCCGTCCTTCCATTTTCCGGATTCAACCGTGGCCGGCGATAATTCCGTGACGACGGTCAGGACTTTTCCCGAGGCCACGGGATACGCGGCGAATACCCGCGCCGCCGATGCGCGTTCTAGCACCGTGAGCGCCGCCTGAATCGGCGTTTCCCGCTCGATCTTCGCGGCGGCGGCCGCGCCGACGGTAGGGGCCGAGGTCGACGCCGCACCCGAGGCGAGGGCATCGATCTCTTCCTGCGTCGGGGCGCGATACTGCCGCCGCGCCCGGATAGGATTGCCGTTCGCCTTGAAGCGGACCTTGATGT
>JBKPSE010000087.1:0-4776 GCA_046765855.1 Acidobacteriota bacterium
TGCTTGCCGCGTGGAACCAGCGGTCCCCTTCGCGCGACCAGCTGCACCCGGAGAGATAGTCGTAGAAGGCGGCGCCGACGACGCCATCGGGCAGTCCGGCGGCGATCTCGGCCATGCGGGAATCCAGCGCGGCGAACACTAATCGTCGTCCAGGTGCTTCTTTTCGATCTCTTCCTGATAGGCGGCCTGATCGCGGCGCTGCGCGTTCTGCTGTTTCTGCACCGCGCGGCGCGCCGCCGGACTCAGGCCGCCGGATCGGACTGAGAAGGAAAATCCGGAGAGCAGCCGCTCGAGATCCGTCGCCGCGCATGCAGGACATGCGGGGGCGACGCCAGTGCGAACCAGCGCTTCGAATTGCTCGCCGCAGGCGCGGCAGCGAAAGTCGAAGAGCGGCATCCGCTTATTCTACGCGGGGACGCCGACTGCCCGTCGTGCGCCGCTCAGCTCTCCAGCCCATTCTCGTGCAATCGCAACGAGGGCCAGCGCCATCGCGACCAACACGAGAAAGGTCGTCAGGAGATATGACCAGGTGGCCGCTGGATATCCGGCGGAAGGAACGATCCAATGTGCGGCGGCGAACGCGATGCCGACGATCCACCAGGCGATCACCCTGCGCGGATTGCTTGCGTCGGCCGCGAGCAGCGAGATCAGCCAGACCGTCGCCATGAATCCGTAGGCACCGACAAACGGACTCCGGAACGAGGCGAGCGACAGAATCGCGACTGCGAGTTGGACGATGCGAAGACGGCCGGCCGGAGAGACGACGTCGACGCGATGTTTCCATCCGGCGAGGGCGGCGAGCGCGATTACCGCCATGCCATAAGCCGACGCGATCGCCAGGCCGCGCGTGCGGTCCAGCCAGGTAAACCCCAGGAACCGAAGCCGCGTCGTGATTCCGTACATGGACAGATTCATCTTCGCCGCCTCCGGATGCTCTGCCTGCGGAAATGATTCGCCGCTCGAGATGCGCGGCAGCTCGTAGCTCACGAAGTCGACGAACGGACGCGTGCCGAAGACCGCAATGGTCAATGCGACGAGCAGCAGGCCGAAGCCGGCGCACCACACAAGCGCGCGCCATCTGCGCGCGCCGGCGAGATAGACGAACAGCACGGCTGGAAAAATCTTCGCTGCCGCGAAGAACGCGAGCAGCGGAGCGCCGCTGCGCACGCGGCCGGTCAGCATCAACACCAGCGCAAGCGCACTGAGCACGAACACGCTCGCCTGGATGTTGCCCATTTGAAGCGAGTACATGAACTGCGGCGACGCGAGGGCCAGCACGCCGCCCGCCGCGGCAAACGCGCCGGGACGGCCGCCGATCCACCAGGTCAGGCTAAAAAGCGATGAGACGAGGACGGCCGACTGCATCACGAACCACAGCGCGCGCACATCGAAGAGCGTCGGACGCAGCGCATACAGGGCCGCCGGCAGCAGCAGGAACACCGGCGGGTAGTGGTAGGAGTCGATCCGTATGCCGCGCTCGTTGCGCGGCTCGTACAGGCTCATGTCGTAGATGTTGGCCTTGCGCTCGCGGGCGAATCGGACCGCTTCGGCGTACGCGGTCATGCACGAGTGCTGGCTTCGCCAGACGTCCGCCGTGAACGAGCAATCAGCCCGCGACGGGTCCGCCATGTACACGCTCATGCGAGCGTGTTCGGCGATCGCCAGCATCGCCGCCGCAGCCACGATCGCCGCGAGAACCGGCGGAAGCACGCCGCGGCCGAACGTGTCAGCCAGCGGACGCGCGATCCACCACGCGACTGGCGCCACCGCAATCCCGCCGACGGCGAATGAGGCCGCAAACGGCACACCAGACACACGCAGGACCACCGCGGCGAGCGGCGCGCACCAGAGCATCACGGCGGCAGCGGCGACAACGCGCATTTCAGTCTCCTCGTCGCGTGGCGAATCCGCGGTATCTTACGCCACACACGAGGTCATCCATGCGACGCGTCTTCTGCCTCCACGCTTTTCTGCTTCTCGGCGCCATCGCGCCGCTGCCCGCCCCGACCATGACCCAGCCGTCCGATGGCGCGGCGAAGTCGCCGTTCGACGCGCTGCACTTCCGCGACATCGGGCCGGCGGTGACCGGCGGGCGCATACACGATTTGCAGATCGATCCATCGAACCCCGCGGTGCTGTATGTCGCGGCTGCGACGGGCGGCATCTGGAAGTCGACGAACAAGGGCGTCACCTGGAAGGATGTCTTTGCCGGGCAGAACGACAGCAGCTTCGGCGCGCTCGCCATCTTCGAAAAGGACCCGAAGATCGTCTGGGCCGGGTCCGGCGAACAGAACAACCGTCAGAGCTCGTCATGGGGCGGCGGCGTCTACCGATCGACCGATGCCGGCGTGACGTGGACTTACCTGGGGCTGCACGACACCCGCGCAATCGGGCGCGTCGTCCTCGATCCTGGCAACGCCGACGTCGCCTATGTTGCGGCGGCCGGAAATCTCTGGGCCGGCAATCCCGAGCGCGGCGTGTTCAAGACAACCGACGCCGGGCGCACATGGCGCAAAGTACTCTACGTCGATACATACACCGGCGCTACCGACCTCGTCATCGATCCGCGTGATGCGAAAGTACTCTACGCGGCGACGTATCAGCGTCTTCGCAAGGCGTTTGGATTCAATGGCGGCGGACCAGGCAGCGCCATCTACAAGAGCAGCGACGCAGGGGAAACGTGGAAGAAACTCGAGACGGGGATCCCTGCCGGCGACAAGGGACGTATCGGCCTGGCGATTGCGAAATCGAACCCTGATGTCCTGATCGCAACGATCGAGCATCCGACGGCGGGCGGCACCTACCGGACCGAAGACGCGGGGGCGACGTGGAAGCGCATGAGCGCGACGAATCCTCGTCCGATGTATTACAGCAAACCGACCATCGATCCCAACAACGACAAGCGCGTATGGCTGCCGGGCGTTTATATCGTCAAGAGCGAGGATGGCGGCACGACCTTCGAAGAGGAGCCGACCTCACCGACCTACGATGTCGGGCTGAAGACCGACCATCACGTCATTCGCGTCGATCCCGCGAACTCCAGCCACATCTACGTCGTCGGCGACGGCGGATTGCACGAGAGCTTCGACATGGGCAAGACCTACATGCGCGTCAACAACATCCCGGTCGCGCAGGTCTATCGCATCGCTGCCGATAATCGCGATCCGTACTGGATCTATGCCGGCCTGCAGGACAACCATTCATGGATGGGACCGAGCGCGACGCGGCACTGGCTCGGCATTCTCAATCAGGATTGGCTCGAGATCGGCTTCAGCGACGGCACCGGCAAGGCCGTGGACAAGGCGGACTGGCGCAAGGTGTATTCCTCGTCGAGCAACGGCAACCTGTCGCTCGTCGATCCGCTGACTGGAGATTCGATCGGCATCAACCCGCGCCCGCCCGCCGGAGAGCCGCCGTACCGCTATGACTGGGACGCGCCGGTCATGGCATCGCGCCACACGCCCGGAACGGTCTATCTCGGTGGCAACCGGCTGTTCGTGTCGCGCGATTACGGATCCAGCTGGTCGCGCACCAAGGATTTGACGCGCGCGATCGACCGCAGCACGCTCGAGATGATGGGAGTGCCGAACCGCGACATCAGAATCTCGCGTAATGACGGCGACGACATCAGCGAGATCTCCAACTTCGCCGAATCGCCGCTGGATCCGAAGATTCTCTGGGTCGGCACCGACGACGGCAACGTTCAGCTCACCACCGACGGCGGGACGACATGGACG
Organism: Acidobacteriota bacterium; assembly: GCA_046765855.1. Taxonomy (GTDB): domain Bacteria; phylum Acidobacteriota; class Vicinamibacteria; order Vicinamibacterales; family 2-12-FULL-66-21; genus JAICSD01. The sequence continues at coordinate 3,738 of JBKPSE010000087.1, forward strand.
GAATTGAGCGGCGCGATCACCGGCGTCAGGAACGGCACGTTCGTCGGCGACATCGTTGCGTCCAGTGCGTCGCGCGGCACGGCGTTCGTCTCGTTCGACGCGCATCGTGACGGCGATTTCGCTCCGTACATCTTCAAGACCACGGACTTCGGCAAGACGTGGATCGCGGCGATCGACGGCCTGCCGAAAGACGACGCGTCGGTTCGCGGCCTCGCGGAGTTTCCTGGTCACCCGAACGTGCTGTTTGCCGGCACGGAGCGCGCGCTCTTCGTCACGCACGACGGCGGCGCGCACTGGTCGCGGCTCCGCGCCAATCTGCCGACGACGCGCTACGACGACATCCTCGTGCATCCGCGCACGAAAGACCTGGTGCTCGGCACGCATGGCCGCGGCATCTGGATTCTCGATGACGCGACGCCGATCGCCGAGTGGACGCCGCAGCTCGCGGGCAAGCGCGCGCACCTGTTCGCCGTGCCGCGCGCGACGTTGATGCTGTATTGGGAAGACGTCTCCAACATGGATCACTATTTCTTTACCGCCGAGAACCCTGCCGAGGGGGCGGCGTTCACCTATCACCTGTCGCAGCCCGCGTCCAAGGTGCGGCTGATCGTCAGCTCGGCGAGCGGGCCGATTCGCGAGATCCCCGGTCCTGCGGAGGCTGGCGTGATCCATCGCGTCAACTGGGACCTGCGCTATCCGCTGCCGGCGGGCACCGCCGGCCGAGGCGGCGGGGGTGGCGGCGGCGAGGAAGGCGGAGGCGGCGGACCCGGCAGTCAACGCGCGGGTGTCGTGCAGTTGCCGATCCCCTCGCACGACATCGGCCCGCGCGGTCCGCACGTCGCGCCGGGGACGTTCAAGGTCACGCTCGAAGTCGACGGGACCGCGACGGAGTCGCGGACGTTCGAAGTGCGCGCCGATCCCGCGTCCAACATCACCGCGGCGCAGCACAAGGCGCGTGAAGCGTTCGTCGTCGAGGTGATGGCATTGCAGCGGAAGGTCGAAACGCTGGCCGCTGATCTGCGGGCGCGGCGCACGGCGG
>JBKPSE010000088.1:0-4013 GCA_046765855.1 Acidobacteriota bacterium
GGCTGCTGCTGCTCGACGAACCGTTCACCGGCCTGGACGAAGCGGCGCGCGACGCCTTGCGCGATCGTCTGGGTGTGGCGCGGCAGGCCGGCGCGATCGTCATCCTGACCACACACGACACGGCGGCAATCGACGGACTGACCGACGCGTCGGTCGTGCTGGTGGACGGAAGGCTCGCGGCATGAAACCCTTCGTTCGCGCCGTGTGGGTGATCACGCGGAAGGACAATTTGATCGAGACCCGCACGCGCGAGATCCTCTTCACCACGTTGTTTTTCGCGCTCGCCTGCGTGCTCGTTTTTGCCTTCGGCTTCGTCAAGGAAGGGCGGCCGATGGAGGACGTCGCCGCGGGTATTCTCTGGATCGCGATCGCGTTCTCCGGAACGTTGGCGCTCGGCCGCGCCTTCGAGCGCGAGCGCCAGGGAGAAACGCTGCGCGCCTTGCTGATCGCGCCGATCGATCGTCCGGCCCTCTACGTCGGCAAACTCCTCGGCATCCTGATCCTGCTCGCGGTGGTCGAGGCGGTCGTCGTACCGCTCGTCGCGCTCATGTTCCAGGCCGCGCTGTTCGACCACCTCTTCCTGATGCTCGGCCTGCTGCTCGCCGGCACGGTGGGTTTTGCCGCGGTTGGAACGCTGTTCGCGGCCATGCTCGTGCGCGCCCGCAGCCGCGATGTCATGCTGCCGGTCCTGCTGTATCCAATCACGATTCCCGTTATCATCGCGGGCGTACGCGGCACCGCGGCGCTCCTGCAGCAGCCCGCTGCCGATCTGGCGATGGCCCGCGCGTGGCTCTCGATGCTGTTGTTTTTCGACGTCGTGTTCGTCACCATCTCGTTGTGGACCTTTGAACCGGTCATGACCGAGTAGTTATGCAGAAGCTATTCATGCCGCTTGCGGTCGTTGCTGCGGCGATGTTCGCCGCCGCACCGTTCCTGATTCTCGGCGCGCCCTACGAAGCGACGATGGGGCTGGTCCAGAAGATTTTCTACTTCCACGCGGCGTGCGGCATGGGGTTGTTCCTCGCCGCGTTCGTCAGCGGCATCGGTAGCGCGGCGTTTCTGTTCACCCGCAGACCGGCCGCCGATCGTCTCGCCGTCGCAGGGGCGGAATTGACGGTCATCCTCGGACTGATCGTCCTCGTCACCGGGCCGCTGTGGGCCCGCAAGGCATGGGGCGTCTGGTGGCAATGGGACGCGCGGCTGACCTCGACGCTGGTCATGTGGATGATTTTCAATGCCTACCTGCTGCTGCGGCGCTACGGCGGACCCGGGTCCGATCGGCTCGCGGCGGCGGTGTCGCTGTTCGGCATGGCCAACGTGCCGTTCGTCTACTGGTCGGTCAACGTCTGGCGCACGCTGCATCCAACCACCTCGGTGATTCCGTCGCTGCAGCCGGGCATGCGCGGACCGTTCTGGTTCTGTGTCGTCGCGTTCCTGCTGGTCTCCGCCTTGATTCTGATGGTGCGGACCGAACTGGAAAAACGCCGGCAGCAGCTCGACGAGCTGTATCTGGCGGTGGAGGAGTAGATGAAACGCCTCATTCTGATCGCGGCGGCGCTGCTGGCGCTTGCCGCGCCGTCGTTCGCGCAGCAGACGCCCGCCAGGCCCGCGGCGAGCCAGGACGGCTTCGTGCCGGTCGACGCGCCGGTGAACGCCAATGACACCATCCCCGCGCCGCGGCTCGTAGCGATCGCCTACGGGTTCATCTGGGTCGTCCTGTTCGGCTATCTCTGGTCCGTACGTTCGCGGCTCGGCCGGGTCGAGCGCGAGATGGAAACGGTCAGCCGCCGCATAGCCGCCGGAAGGAAATAGGCCATGGATTTCGGCCAGATGTCGTCGGCGCACTTCCTGTTCATCCCGGCAGTGCTGCTCGTCGGCGTAGTGATCGGCTGGATCCTCGGGAACCGTGCTGCCGCGGACGCATTCGGAGTCGAGTTGAAGCGCCGCGAAGAGCGCGCCGCGCGGAAGCAGAGCTGATTTATCGGCGCCGTCATCGGCGCACTCAGACATCGACGACGCGGAAACGTCCGTCTTCGCCCGCCAGCCGCCGCCAACTCCGGGTCGCGCCGTTCCGGTGCCCGTCCGGTCCGGGAACGCTCCGCCGGTCTCGCGCATCCAATAGTCAGTAGCCATGTCTGCCGAACACGCCCCCGCCGCCAGCCCAGCCGCTTTCGAAGCGCTCATGCGCCGCTACAATCCGCGCCTGTTCCGCATCGCGCGGTCGATTCTCAAGGACGACGCCGCGGCCGAGGACGCGCTGCAGGACGCCTACGTCCAGGCGTACCGGCAGATGAAGAGCTTTCGGGGGGACGCCGAGTTGGGCACGTGGTTGACGCGGATCGTGATCAACCAATCGCTGATGGAGCTGCGGAAACGCAAGCGCGAGCGCGAAGGCACCATCGTGCCGTTCCGCCATGAAGGCGGCGAGAACCAGGAGGAACAAGTGGTGGACGAGCATGCCGAGTCCCCCTCCGATGCCGCATTGCGCGCGGAACTGCGCCGGACGCTCGAACGGCACATCGACAGCCTGCCGGTGGCCTTCCGTACCGTCTTCGTCATGCGCGAGATCGAAGAGATGACGGCGCTCGAGACCGCCGAGTGCCTCGGCATCCCTGCATCTACCGTGCGCACGCGGCTGTTCCGCGCCCGCGCGCTGCTGCGCGAGGCGTTGGAGCGCGAGATGGACAGCGCGCGCAACGGCGTCTACGCCTTCGCCGGCGCCCGCTGCGATCGGATCGTCGCCGCCGTGCTCGCCCGCATTCAGCCCTAATCACCCTTCCCACCAAGCTCGCGCGGAACGAGGCGAGCGAGGTGGGAACGCGGCCGTCGCCTCGTGCATCGAACAGGTGTGAGTCATTACACCGAAGGAGATGGCATGAAGGCTTCGATTCTGTTCATTACCGCTGTTCTTTTCGCCGCGCCCGCGGCCTCCGCGCAGAGCATCAACGACGCCCAGATCGCGTCAATCGTCGTCACCGCCAACCAGGTGGACGTCGACGCCGGCAAGCTGGCCGCGGCGAGGTCGAAGAACGCCGAGGTGCGCAAGTTCGCGCAGCTGATGGTCACCGATCACACGGCGGTCAACAAGCAAGCCGTCGACCTGGCGACCCGGCTCAAGGTGACGCCCGAGGACAACGACACCAGCCGCAGCCTCAAGGCTGGCGGCGAGAAGAATCTCGCCGATCTCAAGAAGTTGAACGGCGCCGCGTTCGACAAGGCCTACGTCGATCACGAGGTCGCGTATCACCAGGCCGTGCTCGATGCGGTCGACAAGACGCTGATTCCCAACGCGCAGAACGCCGAGCTCAAGGCGCTGCTCATCAAAGTGCGTCCGGCGTTCGTCACCCATCTCGAGCACGCGAAGCACGTCGCGTCCTCGCTGGGGGCGAAGTGACCGTTCTCAAAGCTGCGGTGGCGGGCGCGCTCTGCGCGCTCGCGGCCGTCGCCCTCGGCGCGCGCGTCGAGGCGGCGGTGACGCGGAAGCCGGCCACGCACACGATCACGATTGAAAGCGCGCGCTACTCTCCCGCCGAATTGACCGTCCGCCAGGGGGATACCGTGGTCTGGGTGAACAAGGACATCTTTGCGCACACGGCAACCTCGAAGAAGCCGGCTTTCGACTCCAAAGTCATTCAGCCAGGCGCGTCCTGGCGCTATCGGGTGAAGAGCAGGGGAGAGTTTCCCTACACCTGCTCGTTCCATCCGATGAACGCCGTGCTGAGGGTGAAGTAGCCATGCGGCGCCTCATCACCGCGGCCGCCATCGCACTTCTCTGCGCGCTGGTCTGGTCGACCGGCGGCGCCGCGTCCGCGGCTGCGGACGGGCGCGAGATCTTCCGCTACGACACCTTCGGCGACGAACAGTTGTGGACCGACGTGCTGCGCATGCACGAGGCGGTCGCCAAGGTGTCGCCGGCGACCGCACTTGCGGTTGGCCTCAAGGTTGATGTCGACGCACTGCCCGCGCCCGTGATTGACGCGCTTGCAGCCGGACGCGTGAACTTGAACGATCCG
>JBKPSE010000089.1:0-5885 GCA_046765855.1 Acidobacteriota bacterium
CATGCAGCCGGTGCGATCGAACGATCCTGCCGCGAAGAACGGGTTCGTGCGCTCGCATCGCTTCGCCGCCGCGAATACCGCGGTGCCGTTCGTCAACCACGACACCGAGCAGTTGAAAGCGGCGCAGACGTTTCTGCAGTCGGGAGCCGTTTCGGTCGATGTCTTTGGCATCGTGCGAACGGCGTCACCGCCGGCCGCCGCGCCGGTCGTGCGCAAAGGGGAGTCCGAGCCGAAGCTGGCCAGCACGTTCGCGGTCGGCGAAGAGTCGATGAACTTCGGCTCGCCGCAGGCGTTGCTCGCGCCCGCGTCCGAGGTGATCGCTCCACTCGACAAGATCGACGGGGTCGTCCATGCCGGAGACTCCGTGCGTGTGGAAGTGGTCGTGCGCACGCGCAAGGTCGGGCATTTCTTTCCTGGCGGCACGGTCGACGCCTTCGATGTCTGGATCGAGCTGGAGGCGCGCGACGACAACGGGCGGGTGATTTTTCATAGCGGGCAGGCGGCCGACGGCGGCAAGGGGCCGGTGGATCCCGGCGCGCACTTCTACCGCAGCCTGCTGATCGACGAGCACGGCAATCCGATCAACAAGCGCAACGCGTGGGCGGCACGCTCGCTGGCCTACGTGCGGCTGATCCCCCCCGGCGCGGCGGACACGATTCACTATCGCCTCGACGTGCCGAAGGATGCGTCCGGCCGCATTCACCTGAAAGCCAAGGTGAACTACCGCAAGTTCGCGTGGTGGAACACGCACTGGGCCTACGCGGGAGTGCCCGACCCGTCCGCGGGCGGATCGGTCGCGCACGCCTATGACGATCGGCAATGGCAGTTCACCGGGCCGACCGATCGCGTCTCCGGCGCGATCAAGGCGATCCCCGATATTCCAACCACGGTGATGGCGACCGGCGAAGGCACGTTGCGAGTGGTGCCCTCGGGACAGGCGCTGCCGACGAAGGTGAGCCTGATGTCGCCGGCGGTGCGCGAACGCTGGAACGACTACGGGATCGGATTGCTCCTGCAGGGAGATATCAAGAACGCCGAAGCGACGTTCCTCAAGGTCACCGAAATGGAGCCGAGCTACGCCGATGGATGGGTGAACGTCGGCCGCGCGCGGCTGCAGGAGGGGAACATCGACGGCGCGGAGCAGGTGTTGCGGCGCGCACTCGAGGTGAACCCGAACCTGGCGAAGACGCATTTCTTCCTTGGCGTCGTGTTGAAGACGGACGGCCGGTATGACGAGGCCTTGCAGCACCTGCGTAAGGCGTCGCAGTTGTACCCGCGCGATCGCGTCGTGCTCAACCAGCTCGGGCGCGTGCTCTTTCTGCAGCGGCAGTTCGCCGCGGCGCGCGACGAGTTCACGCGGGTTCTGGCGATCGATCCCGAAGATCTGCAGGCGCATTACAACCTGATGCTCTGTTACCAGGGGCTCGGCGATGCTGCGGCGGTCGCCCGCGAACGCACGCTCTACGATCGCTTCAAGGCCGACGAGGGGTCGCAGGCGATCACCGGTCCGTACCGGCAGCTGCATCCCGCGGACAACAACGAGCGGCAGCAGATCCACGAGCACGCGCGTCTGCAGGCGGCGTCGCCTTATTCGGGCAGCGAAGGAAGCAAACGGAAATGATCCCGAGGACGTCGATTGTGTCTGCGGCCCTGGCCGCGCTCGCCGTATTCCACGCCGGAGCGGCGCCGGAACCGGCGCTCACCTTCACCGATATCACCGGGCAGGCGGGCATCCGTTTCGTGCACACCAACGGCGCCTTTGGCAAGAAATACCTGCCCGAAACGATCGGCTCGGGAGTGCTGTTCTTCGACGCCGACAGCGACGGCTGGCAGGATGCGTTCCTGGTGAATTCGACCACGTGGCCCGGCCGCGCGGCGGGCAAGGCCACGTCCGCACTCTATCGCAACAACCATGACGGCACGTTTACCGATATCACCCGCCGCGCGGGACTCGCGGCGCCGCTGTACGGGATCGGCGCGGCGGCGGCCGATTACGACAACGATGGCGATGCCGATCTGTATCTGACTGCGCTTGGCGCGAATCGCTTGTACCGCAATGCGGGCGGCGGCCGGTTCGAAGATGTGACGGCAACGGCGGGCGTCGGCGATCCGGGGTTCTCCACCAGCGCGTTGTGGTTCGACTATGACAACGACGGGAAAGTGGATCTCTACGTCGCCAATTACGTGCAGTGGTCGGCGGACAACGATCTGTATTGCACGCTCGACGGCAAGAGCAAGTCCTATTGCACGCCCGAATCGTACACAGGCGCGAGCGGCACGCTCTATCGCAACCGCGGTGACGGCACGTTCGAGAACGTGACCCGCAAGGCGGGTCTCTTCGATCCCAAATCCAAGGCGCTCGGCGTCGCGATGCTCGACTTCGATTCGGACGGCCGCATGGATCTGTTCGTGGCCAACGATACGCAGCCAAACCGGCTGTACCGCAACAAGGGCAACGGCAGCTTCGAAGATGTCGCGGTCACCGCCGGCGTGGCGTTCGACGAGGCTGGCGTGGCACGCGCCGGCATGGGCGTCGACGCCGCGGATTACGACGGCTCCGGCCGCGCGAGTCTGATTATCGGCAACTTTTCCAACCAGATGATGTCCCTTTACCGCAACGAAGGGAACGGCCTGTTCATCGACGACGCGCCGTCGTCTACGCTGGGGCGCGCCTCGCTGCTGACGCTGACGTTCGCGTGTTTCTTCTTCGACGTCGATCTCGACGGCCGTCCCGACATTTTTGCGGCGAACGGGCACGTCGCCGATGACATCAACACCGTTCAGCGCAACGTCACTTATGCCGAAGCTCCCCAGCTGTTCCGCAATCTCGGCTCCAGGCGGTTCGAGGACATCAGCAACAAAGTCGGGGAGGCATTCCGCCGCCCGCTGGTGGCGCGCGGCGCGGCGTACGCCGACATCGACGGCGACGGCGATCTGGATCTGCTGATTGGCACCAACAACGGTCCGGCGAAGCTCCTGCGCAATGACGGCGGCAACGCGCGCCACCGGCTGCGCATCCGGCTGACCGGCAGCGTCTCCAACCGCGATGGAATCGGCAGTCGAATCACGATCACGACCGCAGCCGGGCAGCAGTGGGCGACGGTGAAAACAGGCTCGAGCTATGCGTCGCAGAACGAACTGCCGGTCACGTTCGGTCTCGGCGATCAGACGAGCGTCTCGGCGATTGAGGTCCGCTGGCCGAGCGGCAAGATCGATCGGATCGGACGGACCGCGGCGGACCAGGCAATTACCGTCGAAGAAGGGCGCGGCGTGGCCCAGACCGCCCGGCTCGGCACGAGATGACGCCGCGCCTCGCCGCATATCTGATCGCGGCGCTTGCGCTCGCATCGACCGGCGCAGCGATCCAGCGCGGGGCGCAGCCATCGGCCGCGCGCGAACGTCTCGAGCGCGCCTATCGCGCCTCCAACCGCGGCGTCGCGCTGCTCGAGCAGTACGACTACTCCGCGGCAGCCGCGGCGTTCCGCGACGCGATCGGCATCGACCCGGCGCTGGCCGCCGCGCATCTGAATCTCTCGATCGCGCTGCTGTATGCGGGGCAGACCGAAGCGGCGCTGCCCGAAGCACGCGCCGCTGCCGCCGCGCTGCCGTCCGCGCCGCAGCCGCCGTTCGTGCTCGGATTGATCGCGCGCGCTGACAGCCGCACCGACGACGCGGAAGCGGCGTTTCGCCGCGTGCTGGAGATCGATGGCAGCGACGCCGCCTCGAACGTGAACCTCGGGCAGCTGCTGCTGCAGAAACGGCAGTTTGCCGCGGCGGTCGCCGCGTTTCGCAGCGCCGTCGCGGCGGAGCCCTACAACGCGACTGCCGCCTACGGACTGGCCACTGCGCTGACGCGTGCCGGCGACACCGCTGCGGGGCAGCAACAGATGGCGCGCTTTCAGACGCTTCGTGACAGCGCCTACGCCGTGACCTATGCGCAAGGCTACCTGCAGCAGGGACGCTACGCCGAGGCAATCGTATCGACCGGAGCAGAGCCGGACCTGGTCGATCGGACCACGCCGCGCGTCACGTTCCAGGCCGCTGACGCCGTCGCCGCCGCGCCAGCTTCGCAGACGACCGGCGCCGGCAGCATGCTGCTGTTGGACGTCGATCGTGACGGCGACCTGGATCTGCTCGTCATGGATCCGTCGGGCACGCGGCTGTTGCAGAACACCGCCGGCCGTTTCGCCGCGGCATCCGTCATGCCGCCTGGCGTTCGTGAGCGCTGCGCGACGGCCGGAGACTACGACAACGACGGCCGCCCCGATCTCTTCATTGCCGGCGAAGGCTCCTCGCGCCTGCTGCGGCAGCGCGCGGACGGCCGGTTCGAGGACGTCACACGCACGGCGTCGCTGCCGGACGGGTTTCACCCCGCCGCCGCGGCGTGGGCAGACGTCGATCATGACGGCGATCTGGACCTGGTGACTTCCGGTCCGATCCGCCTGCTGCGCAACAACGGCAACGGCACCTTCGCCGATATCACCCGTGAAGCGCGTCTCGACGCAGCCGCCGCGGACGGCGCCGGCGCAGCCGCGGTCATTCCAACCGATTACGACAACCGCCGCGACGTCGATCTGTTGATTGTCTCTGCCGGCAGGCCGAGATTGTTCCGCAACATGCGGGACGGCACGTTCGCGGACGTCACTGCGGAGGTCGGATTGCCCGCGGCGATGGTGCTGGCCGCGGCGGCGGCCGACGTCAACAAGGACGGTTTCATCGATTTTCTCTTCACGCGCGCCGACGCTCCAGGAATCCTCGCGTTGAGCGACGGGCGCGAGCGTTTCGTTCAGCGTGAGGCGCCTGCGGCCACCGCCGGCGCCTCGCTGGCGCAGTTCTTCGACTATGACAACGACGGCCTGCTCGACATCATCGCGTTCACTCCCGCCGCGCCGCGTTTGCTGCGCAACCTCGGCGACAGCTGGTCCGACGAATCGGCGCCGTCCGCAATTCATTCCGTCGGGCAAGGCGTCACGTCAGCAGCGCTCGGCGACCTCGATGCCGACGGCGACACCGACGTCCTGACATGGCAGACGGCGGCAGGGGCGCATGTATGGCGCAACGAGGGAGGAAACCGTCGCAAGGCGGTCGCCGTATCGCTGGCGCCGCGCGTCAGTAATCGCAGCGGGCTCGGCGCGAAAGTGGAGATCCGCGCCGGCAGCCTGCGACAGCTGCTCGAGTCGTCCGCTGCGTCGCCGGCGGTCGCGCCGGCGGATTTGCTGTTCGGCCTGGGCGATCGTGACGCCGCGGATGTCGTCCGCGTGCTCTGGCCTTCGGGCATCCTGCAAACCGAGATTGCGCCGGCAGCCAAAGCGCGAATCGAGGAGCTCGATCGCAAGCCATCGTCCTGCCCGTTCCTGTATACGTGGAACGGCCGCCGCTTCGAGTTCGTGACCGACTTTCTCGGGGGCGGCGAAATGGGGGACTGGATCGCGCCCGGCCAATTCAACGTCCCGGATCCCGATGAGTACGTACGCATCACAAGCGACCAATTACAGCCTCGCGACGGCCGCTACGAGATTCGCGTCACCAACGAGCTCGAGGAAGCGATGTTCCTCGATCGTGTACGGCTGCTCATGATCGATCATCCGGCTGATGTCGACGTCTATCCGAACGAGGGACTGAAGGAACCGCCGCGGCCGCCGCTCCGGCTCATTGCGACGCGCGCCGCGCGCGTTCCGGCACGCGCCGAAGACGAGCATGGACACGACGTTCGATCGCTGATAGCCGACCGAGACCGCCGCTGGCCCGACGACTTCGCGCGCGCTCCGATTCGCGGCTATGCGGCGCCGCACCTATTGACGCTCGACCTCGGCCCCGCATCGGATCGGGTGGTTCTCTTGCTGACCGGGTGGACGGAATACGCGTTTTCAAACGACAACGTCGCG
>JBKPSE010000090.1:0-3325 GCA_046765855.1 Acidobacteriota bacterium
CAACTGGAGCAATTGAAGACGATCCTGAACAGTTGGGGGCCCGGCAAGTACGACGCCGAATTGAATCAGGACGGAAAGGGCTTCCGGCCCGACGGCAAGTCGGCGGCGACACTCCTGCCGGCCGCCTTCGGCCTGGCCGGCGTCAACATGCATACCTACACTGGCGGGTGGGGAACGGTGACGTACTGGAACGCCTACGTCGCCAACACCCAGATGCAGGGGCAGGGAACGTTTTTCGATCCGCGCCTCAACGACGCGAAGAAGTATCCGCTGGCGGTGAAGTTGAACAATTTCGATCGGCGCAGCACGCCGGATCTGGTCTCATCGAAGCTCGGCGCGCTGCATTTCTATCAGCTCGCGCTGCCGGCGCCGCGCCCGCCGAAAGGCTCCTTCGATGAGGCCGCCGCCAAGCGAGGTGCGACGGTATTCAGCCGCGCGGAAATTCGCTGCGCGACCTGCCACGTACCGCCACTCTTTACCGAACCGGGCTGGAATCTGCACACACCCGCGGAAATCGGCATCGATGACTTTCAGGCCAGCCGCTCACCGGACGGGCGCTACCGCACGACGCCGCTGCGCGGTCTGTTTACGCGGATGAAGGGCGGCTTCTATCACGATGGACGGTTCGCGGATCTCAACGCGGTGATCGATCATTACAGCCGCGTCTTCAAGTTCACGTTGACGGATCAGGAACGCCGCGATTTGATCGAGTACTTGAAGTCGCTCTGAGCGGCAGCCGCGAGGTCGAAGGGTTCGGCAATTGCGCCCGCGGGAAGGGAACCTTGCACGGCTATGTTCCCTGACCCCGGGCCTGCCGTCTTCAGCCTGAAGTCCGATCGCGCTGAGCGATCAGTAAATCTGCTGCGTCTTGGCGACAATGGTCTTCGGTGGCGTGACACCGGCGGCGATCATGACTTCGCGGACGGCCGACTCCGTTTCCGGTGACGGCTTGAAGTTGCCGAAGCGATAGCCGACGGCAATTGCCAGCGGCGTCCAGCCGAACTTGTCTTCACGGTTCCAGACGGCGATCTTCGCCCCTTTCGAGGCGAGGAATTTCACCACCCTCGGCAGATTCTTGTAGGCGGCCGCATGCATCGCGGTCTCGCCGTTCTTGTCGACGGCGTTGATGTCGGCGCCGAGATCGAGCGCGACCTGGACCGCTTCGAGCACCTCGCTCTCGGTTCCGGCGTCTTCGCCCGGCGAGCGGGTCGCAAGGCCGGCAGCGGCCATCAGCGGTGTGCTGTTCTCCGCGTTGCCGATGAGCGGATCCGCGCCGAGCGACGCGAGCGTGCGCATCAACTCCGCATCGGCGGTCAGCGCCGCGAGCATGAACGGCGTCGCGCCAATCTCGTTCAGGCGCGTGTTGTTCAAGTTCGCCCTTCTCGTCATCCGCGCGTTCAGATGTGCACCGTGCGAGGCCAGCCTCTTCACCAGCTCGATGCTGCCGATCGAACCCGATCCCTCAGGCGCGGGATCGTTGTCGCCAACGCCCGGCTTGCGTACGGCGGTGAGCGCGTGCAGCACCGTGTAGCCGGGCAGCTCGGCGTTCGGATCTGCCCCCGCGTCGAGCAGAACGGAGGCCAGCTCGTAGTGCGCGTTCATGACCGCAATCAACAGCGGTGTCGACCCGGCGGGAGGTGTGCGTCCGCCGTAGCCGCGACGGCGTCCTTCGACCGGCACGGTCTCGTTGACGTCGGCGCCCGCGCGCAGCAGCGTACGGACGACATCGACCTGGCCGGCGCGCACGGCGAACAGCAGCGTGGTGAAACCTGAAGGCAACCGCGCGCGGAAATCGGCCCCCGCTTCGACGAGGTCCTGCACGATCGCCGCGTGTCCCTCGGCCGCGGCCCACATCAGGGCCGTCTGGCCGCGGCGATCGTCTTTGGCGTTGACCCGAGCGCCGCGCGCGAGCAGCGCCTTGACGGCCGCGGCGCTGCCGCTGCGTGCCGCAGTCATGAGCGGGGTTTCGCCGCCCGGCAGGGGAGCATTGGCATCCGCGCCCGCGGCAAGCAGGAGCTCGACGAGCGCTCCATCGGCGTTGGTGCAGGCGAGCGACAGCGGCGTCACCCCGTATCGATTCGTCAGGTTGACGCGCGCGCCCCGTTCGAGCAGCAGCGCCGCGAGCGCGCGATCGTCGTGGTAAGCAGCCCAGTGCAGCGCAGTCATGCCATCGGCCTGAGGCGCATTGACGTCGACCCGCTGCCGCAGCAGCAAGCGCACCTGCGCCGCATCGAGGCGTTCAGCCGCATCGGCGACCGGCGCGCGCGCAGCCGCGGCCGCGGTCGAGGCCGAGAACAGCAGCACCGCCGCGAGGCTACAGCGCGAGCAGTTCATCGACCTTTCCCTTGCTGTCGGCGAACGCGTCCATACGTACGCCGACCCGCTCGAGCAGCGTCAGGTGCAGGTTCGCGAGCGGCGTCGGTTCCGCATATTTGATGTGGCGTCCACCCTTGACGCGGCCGGCCGCACCGCCAGCCACGATAATCGGCAGGTCCACATGATCGTGGATGTTCGGATTGCCCATGCCGCTGCCATAGAGAATGAGTGAGTGATCCAGCAGGGATCCGTCACCTTCCGGCGTGGCCTTCAGCTTTTCGAGGTAGTAGGCGAAGAGCGACACGTGGAACGCATTGATTTTCGCCATGCGCGCGATCTTGTCCGGATCGTTTCCATGATGAGTCAGCGGATGATGCGGGTCGGCCACGCCGATTTCCGGATACGTGCGGTTGCTCGTTTCGCGCGCGAGCTGGAAGGTCATCACCCGCGTCACGTCCGCCTGCATCGCCAGCACCTGGAGATCGAACATCAGCCGCGCGTGATCGGCGTAGGCCGCGGGCACGCCTTCGGGGCGATCGAGATCGGGCAGCTGATCGTCGGGCGTCGCCGCCTCCGCCCTGGCGATGCGCCGTTCCACTTCGCGCACGGTGTCGAGATACTGGCCGACCCTGGCGCGATCCTCGGCGCCGAGCGTGCTCTGCAGGCGCGCGATGTCATCACGCACCCAGTCGAGCAGGCTGGCGCGCTTTCGCAGCGCCGCGCGCCGATCCGCGGCGCTGCCGCCCTCGCCAAACAGCCGTTCGAACACAATCCGCGGATGCGCCTCGGCCGGCAGGGGCGTGGTCGGGGAGGACCATGAGAGATTGTTCTGATAGACGCAGGCGTAGCCGTTGTCGCATTGGCCGACCGTCTGCATGAGGTCCATCGCGAGTTCGAGCGAAGGCAATTGTGTTGCGTGGCCGATTTGCTGCGCGGCAATTTGATCCACTGTGGTGCCAAGATAATAATCAGCGCTCTCGGTGAGTTTTGGTTTCGCGGCGCTGAGGAA
>JBKPSE010000091.1:0-6083 GCA_046765855.1 Acidobacteriota bacterium
GGGCTGGCCGGCAAAATGGTTGCCCCCGTCGGCGCCTGGCCGAGCGCCTTACGCGCGATTGATTACAAGACAGGAAAGGCGGCGTGGCGTCATGAATTCCCCGGCGTGAATGGTGGTGGCGGGGCCGGCGGCATTCTGACGACCGCCGGCAAACTCGTCTTCACGGGCGACGCTGGAGGCAATCTCGTCGCGTTCGATGCCGCCAACGGCACGCCATTGTGGCATTCGCGCATCGGCTCGCCGTCCAACGCACCGCAGACCTACGCGGTCGACGGCAAACAGTACGTGCTCGTTGCGGTCAACGACACGTTGTATGCGTTTGCGCTCTACTGACCCTCGATAAACCGCTTGCGGGAGGTCTCGCGACTCTGGTAGCGTGCGCACGTTTTCCGGTGGCGTGCAATCGATTTCAGTATGGCTCGGTTCGGAATGGTCGAACGGGAGGAGACACCATGTTCGGACGGATGTCGTGTGCGTTTGCGTTCATCGCGCTGCTCGCGTCGCCACCTTCGGCGATGGCGCAGCTCACAACCGGGACTCTGACCGGCACGCTCAAGGATCCACAGGGGCTCGTGATCCCCGGCGCCACCGTCACGCTGACCAGCGAGGCGCGCGGTACCCAACTTCCGCCGGCGTTCTCGAATGCCAACGGCGATTTCGTCTTCGCCAACGTGCCCCCCGACACCTACACCATCCAGATCAGCATGCAGGGGTTCAAGACCCTCAAGCGCAGCGGCATCGCGGTGAGCGCCGGGGACCGCGTCGGCATCGGCACGCTGACCATCGAGGTCGGCGGCGTCAGCGAATCGGTGACGGTGCAGAGCGAATCGCCGCTGGTGCAGACGCAGAGCGGCGAGCGCTCGTTTACCGTCAGCACGAAGGCGATCGAAAACCTGCCGATCTCCAACCGCAGCTTCGTCCAGCTGGCCGCGCTCGCGCCGGGCGTCACCGGCACCAACCCCTCGCGGGTCGGCGATCGGTCGTCGACCGGCGGCAACAACAGCAACATCATGATGGACGGCATCTCGACGATGGACACGGGCAGCAACTCGGTGCTGCTGCAGATGAACGTCGAATCAATCGCCGAAGTGAAGGTGCTGGTCTCGAATTACCAGGCCGAGTACGGACGGTCGAGCGGTGTGCAGGTCAGCGCGGTGACCAAGAGCGGCACCAACCGCTTCCGCGGCTCCGCCTACGACGTCATGCGCAACGACCGCTGGAACTCGAACAGCAAGACGAACATTCTCAACGGCGATCCGAAGGCGCGCGTCGACGAGAAGGATCTCGGCTACACCATCGGCGGGCCGGTCGGCAAACCCGGCGGCAACAACAAGCTGTTCTTCTTCTACGCGCACGAGTTCGCGCCGAGAACGTCGGGGGGCGACACCGTCCGCTTCCGCTTCCCCACGGCGCTCGAACGCGCCGGCGACTTCTCGAAGAGCCTCGACAACAACGGCAACCTGTTCCCCTTCATCAAGGATCCGCTGAGCAGTTCGCCGTGCAATGCGAGCAACACCGCGGGCTGCTTCCAGTCGGGCGGCGTCATCGGCCGCATTCCAGCCGATCGTCTGTATCAGACGGGTCTCAACATCCTCAAGCTGTATCCGATGCCGAACGTCGACGCGGCACAGTACAACTACGAGCTGGTGCGGCCGGCCGAGAAGCTGCGCGCAAACCAGCCGGCGATTCGCCTCGACTATCAGCCGATGCAGAACCTGCGCGGCACGTTCAAGTACTCGGGCTGGTCGCAGCAGGACGTGCTCATTCCCGGAACGATTCCCGGCTGGAACGACACGCGCCAGTACAACCCGTTCGTGCGCACGATCGCCACGACCATCAACTATTCGCTGACCAACGCCACGTTCCTCGAAGGCACGTACGGGCAGGCGCAGAACTCGCTCACCGGCTGCGCGCTGGCGCAGGCGAACACCGGTCCGTCGTTCTGCCGCGCGGCGTTTCCGATGAACGAGCACGCGAGCCTGGCCGGGGCCGGACTGCAGAACCTGCCGTTCATCTTCCCCGACGCGAGCATCATCGACCCGAGCTACTTCGCCTACGAGGCGCTGAATGGCGTCAAGCCGCCGATCTGGGACGGCAACCGGATCTCGATGGTGCCGAACTTCACCTGGGGCAACCGCATCGGCAACGCGCCGACCAACATCCCGTTCCCGGGCTACCTCAACGTCAACAAGACCAAGGACGTCTCGATCAGTCTGACCAACATCCGCGGCCGCCACACGCTCAAGGGCGGCTTCTACAACACGCACAGCTACAAGGCGCAGCAGCGCCAGGGCTGGCAAGGCTCGATCACCTTCTCCAACGACGCCAATAATCCGCTCGACACCGGCTTCGGCTTCGCCAACGCTGCGGTGGGCGTGTTCTCGTCCTACAACCAGTTTTCGAAGTACGTCGAGGGCAGCTACGTCTACAACAACACCGAAGGCTTCGTGCAGGACAACTGGAAGCTGACCGACAAGTGGACGCTGGATTACGGCGTGCGCCTGGTGCATCAACAGCCGCAGTACGACGAGCTCGGACAGGCGGCGAACTTCCTGCCGGAAAAATGGGTCCAGGGGCAGGCCCCGGTGCTCTACCTCGCAGGCTGCGCGGCAACGCCGTGCACTGGCGCCAATCGACAAGCGCTGGATCCGCGCACGGGACGGCTGCTCGGTCCGAACACGGCGGTCGCCATCGGCACGCTGGTGCCGAACTCCGGCAACGCGACCAACGGTCTGTTCCTCTCGGGCCAGGGCATCGCCAAGACGACCTATACCTGGCCGACGCTGAAGGCGGCGCCGCGCTTCGGCACCGCCTACGACGTGACCGGGCATCAGAATCTCGTGCTGCGCGGCGGCGCCGGGCTGTTCTTCGATCGCCCGGCGGGCAATTCGATCTACCAGCAGGTGCAGAACCCGCCGACGATCCGCAACGTCACCCTGCGCTACAGCACGCTGCAGACACTCAACTCCGGCCTGGCAACCGAAGCGGCGCCGGCGCTGACCGTGTATCAGTACGAGAGCGGCCTGCCATCGACGTGGCAGTGGAACGGCGGCGTGCAGATGCTGCTGCCCTGGGCGGTCGCGCTCGACGTCGAGTACGCCGGCCAGCACGCCTACAACATCGTCGAGAACGTCAACATCAATGCGGTCGATTTCGGTGCGGCATATCTCGGCGGTAACCAGGACCCGACGCTCTCGAGCGCGCTCCCCGGAGGCGCTGCCGTGGTGTCCGATCAGATGCGCGCGTTCCGCGGCTTCAGCTCGATCACCCAGGCGCAGCCGCGCGGCTGGCTGACCAGCCACTCGCTGCAGATGTCCTTCAATCGCCGCTTCCGCAACGACGTCTCGTTCGGCTTCAATGATGCCTGGCTGCTCTCGCAGAAGGGCAGCTCCGGCGCACGGCTGCAGCACAACGCCGACGGCACCTTCTCGGAGCGTCCGGATCAGGCGGAAGCCGACGAGCTGCTCGGGAACTTCATCCCGGTGAAGCACACGTTCAAAGGCAACTTCGTGTGGGACATGCCGGATCTGCGCGGTGAGGGGACGGCGTTGAAGTCGATCGGCTACCTGTTGAACGACTGGCAGCTGTCGGGCGTGTGGACCGGTTCGACGGGCGCCGCCTACACCGTCAGCACGTCATACCAGAACGGCGGCAACGTCAACGTCACGGGCTCGCCGGATTACGGCGGCCGCATGCGGATCATCGGCGACATCGGCTCGGGCTGCAGCTCCGATCGGCTGCGCCAGTTCATCGCCGCCGGGTTCGCGCCGCCGCTGACCAACAGCGTCGGGCTCGAATCGGGCGCCGATTACCTGCGCGGCTGCTTCCAGAGCGCGCTCGATCTGTCGCTCGCGCGCAACATCCGGTTCACCTCGAACAAGCAGCTGCAGGTCCGGCTCGACGTCTTCAACGCGCCGAACCAGGCCATCATCAACAGCCGCAATACGACGCTGAACGTGACCAGCCCGACGGTGCCCACACCCCTGAACCTGCCGTACGATCCGGCGACGGGGGCCACGGTCGAGGCGCGTTCGCTGCCGAAGAATGCCGGGTTCGGCGCCGCCAGCGGCAACAACGCGTATCAGAATCCGCGGACGATGCAGCTGCAGATTCGGTTCTCGTTCTAGGCCGCGGACGGCAGTCCGAGGTCCGACATCCGAAGTGCGGGGCGCGAAGGCGCTCCGCACTTTCGTTCCATGAGGGGCTCATGTCCGATGTCTCGCGTCGCCATTTTCTCCGTGAAACGCTGCGGCGGCAGCGATTCCCGTGAGATGCTCGACAAGGAGCAGGACGTCGACGCGGTAACCGTCATCGTCCCCGACCACATGCACGCGACGTGCGTCCCCTGTTCCGCAAGGGCTGGGAACCGAAAACCAATCACTTAATCGAGGAGCGATCATGTCTTATTCGAGGCGGGAATTCGGGAAGCTTGCCCTTGCGGGTCTGCCGGCGGCCGCTCTGCTCGGACGCAGCGGCTCGATGTTCGCGGCGCTGGCGCAGCCGAAGCCCGACTCGCGCTTCAACGGCGTGCAAATCGGAGCGATCACCTACAGCTATCGACAGATGCCGGATCAGAGCGCGGAGGCGACACTGAAATATCTGATCGACAGCGGCCTCAGCGCCTGCGAGTTGATGGACGGTCCGGCGGAAAACTTCGCGGGACGGCCGCCGGGGCCGCCGCGCGATGCATCTTCGGGGGGAGGACGCCGTGGCAACCGTGAAGGCGCCCCGGCCGCGCCGCCGCAACCCGGGCCGGGGCAAAAGCTCGGCGAATGGCACGGCCAGCAGTGCATCGTCGGCGCCGACGGCCAGGTCGTGAGTGGACGCGGTGGCGGCGGTGGCGGCCGAGGTCGGGGCAGCAACCTGACGCCGGAGCAACAGGCCGAGCAGCAGGAAGCGCAGCAAAAGCTCCGCGAATGGCGCACGTCTGTCTCCATGGACAGGTTCAAGCAGCTTCGAAAGATGTACAACGACGCGGGCGTGACGATTGCGGCGTACAAGTCCGATGGACTGCAGAAAAACATGCAGACGTCGCAGGAAGAGCTCGAGTACGTGTTCAACGTCGCTGCGGCCCTCGGCGCCACGCACACGACGATGGAGCTTCCCGCAGGTCCTGAGGCCGATGCGATGCTGAAGCGGATGGCGGCGCTCGCCGCAAAGCACAAAGTCGCTATCGCGTATCACACGCACTTGCAAGGCAGCATGACCGCGTTCAATCGGGCGCTGGCTGTATCGAAGTGGAGCATGTCGGCCGTCGATCTCGGTCACTTCGTCGCCGGCGGCAACAAAGGAGGAACGACGCTCGACTTCCTCAACAAGTTTCATGACCGCATCGCGAGCTTCCATCTCAAGGATCGAACGACGCCGGAGCACTGCTCGCTCAACGTGCCGTGGGGCGAGGGAGACACGCCGATCAAGGAGATCCTTCAGCTGGTGAAGAGGAAGCAGTGGAAGATGCCGGCGATGATCGAGCTGGAGTACGCGGTGCCCGAAGGTTCGGACCCGGTCAAGGAAGTCCGCAAGTGTGTCGAGTACTGCCGCTCGGTGCTGGCGACCTAGCTCGAATACAACGTGCCGCGCGGATCGGACGCGGTGCAGGACGTCCGCAAGTGCGTCGGTGACTAGCGCCGCGTGCCGAGCACGTAGCGGTAGCCGAACATCGTGTCGCCGGTCTTCTGCCGATCCCAGAACACCGGCGTCACCAGTTCCGCCGTTGATTCGAGCGGCGGCGCTGGATGCACCAGATAATTGGTCAGGAACATTCCTCCAGGCCTCAGCATCCCCGCCACGTTCGCCAGCGCGAGTCCCTGCTCGAAGCCGTCGTAATACAGCAGGACGTTCGTCGCGACGATCAGATCGAATCGCTCCCGCTCGGCCAGCGGCGCGTAGCGCTGCACCACGACATTCAGATCGACTGCGTTGATGGCGGCCGCGATCTCGGGACGGACTCGGATCGCGCGAATATCCACGCGTCCTGCCGCGGGCGGAACCGGCACCGCTGTGGTCTCGTCGCCGACGGAAGCGCCCGCGGTCCGCCAGTAGTCTTCGAGACTCTTGTCCCAGGTATGCGCCGGATCGTCACG
>JBKPSE010000092.1:0-2785 GCA_046765855.1 Acidobacteriota bacterium
GTGGTTGGCGACACCGATCGCCGGGCGACACCGGCGGAGATCGAGAAGATGATCGGGCTCGTCGAACAGGGTATGAAGGACGGCGCTCTCGGCATGAGCACCGGCCTCTTCTACGTGCCGGGCACTTTCACGCCCACCGAGGAAGTGATTGCGCTCGCCGCCGCCGCCGGACGGCTCGGCGGCATGCACGAATCGCATCAGCGCGACGACGCGGCGAAGCTGCTCGACAGCGTCAACGAGACGATCGCCATCGGCGAGAAGGGGCGCCTGCCTACGCAGATCAGCCATGCCAAGGTCGTCGGAGTGGGCAATTGGGGCAAGAGCGTCGACATGCTGCGGCTGGTGGACGAAGCCCGCGCCCGCGGCGTCGACGTCACCATCGATCAGTATCCCTACACCGCGTCGAGCACGAGCGTTGCGTCGGCGCTGATTCCCGCGTGGGTGCTCGAAGGAGGCCGGCAGCAGACGCTGGCGCGCCTGAAGGAGTCCGGCGCCCGCGAAAAAGCCAAGGCAGGGATCGTGATGATGATCCGCGACGAGCGCGGCGGCGGCGACCCGAAGAACGTCCAGTTCGCCAACTGCGGCTTCGATCCGGCGCTCGCCGGCAAGACGCTCGCGGATCTGACCAGGGCGCGCGGCATGGCGCCGACCATCCGCAACGCCGCCGAGACGGTGATGTGGATCGTCGAACAGGGCGGCTGCCAGGGCATCTTCCATGCGATGAGCGAGCGCGACCTGACGCGCATCCTGCGGCATCCCTCGACGATGATCGCCTCGGACGGCGAGATCCCGATCTTCGGACGGGCCAACCCCCACCCGCGCAGTTACGGGACGTTCGCGCGCGTCCTCGGCGTCTATGTGCGCGAGAAGAAGGTCCTATCCTTGGAAGAGGCGATCCGAAAGATGTCGGCCGCACCGGCCGCTCGTCTCGGCCTGCACGATCGCGGCGCGCTCAAGCCGGGGCTGCGCGCGGACATCGCCGTCTTCGATCCGGCGACGGTGAAGGACGCCGCCACCTTCGAGAAGCCGCATCAATACGCGCAGGGCTTCTCGCACGTGATCGTCAATGGCGAGATTGTCTTCGAGAACGGAGAGATGACCGCGGCGCGGCCAGGGCGGGTGCTGTACGGCCCGGCGCATCAACGATAGTCGTGCGTCCCACTGGCAGCGGCGCGAGTTGCGTTCCTCGCCGACGGCGAGCGTCGCGACTCAGTACTTCTGCCAGCTGAACGAAGACATCACGTGCTGGCCCAGCGTATAGAACTTGGTCTGCAGTGCGGTGTCGTAATGCACCGTGGCGCCGCCGTTGTCCTTGAACGTGCCCGACAGGACCGACCCGTAGAAGCCGGCGCTGCCATTCATGTCGACGTAGGCGTTCGGCGCGTAAATGGTCGCCGCCGTGTCGGTCGATCCGCCGACCTTGATCTCCCCCGTGCCGCCATAAAGAATCTGGAACTTCGAGGGATCGTACGCCGCGGTGCCGGTTCCGTTGGTGATTGCCCCGCCGGTGAAGTCGATGACGCTCTGCGTCGACGTCAGGCCGTTGCCTGCGGCGTTGAGGGTGACGTTGGTGTTCGTCCCGAGCGTGATTTTGGAGTTGCCGGCCAGCGACCAGGAGTTCACATTCAAAGTTACGTTCGGGTTCAGGCCTCCCGCGATGTTGACGGTGACGCCGCCGGTCATAGAGAGGTTGCCCCAGCTCGGTGTGTATCCGTTCATCGTCAAGGTGAACGTATTCGTCGCCGAGCTGTAAGTACAGGTCGCAGGCAGCGTCAGTCCGAACGACGCGCACGTCGCACTGCTGCTGATCGACATCGTCGTCGTCGGCGGTGTCGGGCTCGGCGGGTTCGGGGTCGGATAGGTCTTGGCCTGCGGCAGCTGAATCCTGTCGCCGCTGACTGTCGCCGTACCCGATGCCGTCAGCGCCGTGATGTTGCCGTTGGTGCAGGCGCCAACACCGGTCCTCGGAGTATCGAGATTGCCGTTGACGACGACCTCACCTGAAATGCTCAGGTTGCCGTTCGTCCCGACGGAACCGCCGCCCGACGTAGTCACCGGCACGCCGCCCGACAGCGTGATCGCCCCCGAATTATAGCTGTCGGTGTGCACGTTGCCGACCATCGTGATGGCGCCGCAGCCGGTGCCGGTCGCGAAAATCGCGTAGGTCTCCGCCGCGGCGCTGTCGCGCTCCAGGATGGCGGCGACTTCCACCGTCGCCGGCCGCGTTCCCGGGACGGTGCCCACCGCATCGATTCGCCAGTTCTGCACGATTGCCGGCGAGCCGCCGTACACCGCAACCTGCCGCATCGACAACAGCGTCGCAGTCGCCTCATAAGTGACGGTCGCACTCGAACCGACGCTCAACGTGGCGTTGCTCGACGAGAACAAGGCCGCGTACGCCGCTTTGATGGCGCTGTCGGGGTGATTCGAATTCGCCGCCACCGGAGCGAGGACCACGGGGCTGCCGGAATACCTGACGGGGGACGAACTGGTGTCGAAACCCGTGGTGGTGGTCACGGCGTTCGCATAGGCGGTGCTGGTCAAGTAGTGCAGCGCGCGGTGCACGCCCGCTTCGCCGGCGTAACGCGCCTGCGACATCGTCTTGTAATTCCGGCTCGCGGACGTCTCCGTCTGCGCCAGGAACATCAGCGACACCGCCATTGCCGACAGCGCCGCCATCAGGAACAGCGTAAAGACCAGCGCGACGCCCTTTTCACCCGATCGCATGACGCTCATCTCCGTCTCATGGCACCGGCGGCAGCAGCGCGGTGATGCTGGGCGGCAT
>JBKPSE010000093.1:0-5562 GCA_046765855.1 Acidobacteriota bacterium
ACAATGAGCCGCTGGACCGATCCATGAAGAGTTGGCGTGGACTTATTGCCGCGCTCCCGTTCGTCGCGACTGCCGCATGCGGCGGTGCCCAGGCCGTGTCTGGCCCGCCGATTGTTCAACCCGGCGCGCCCGGTCAGGACAGCAAGGTGGTGCAGCCCGAGCAGGCGCGCGATGTCTCGCAGGTGCAGTTCACGCCCGCCGACGTGAAGTTCATGCAGGGCATGATTCACCATCACGCCCAGGCGATCGACATGACCGAGCTACTCGCCACTCGCACCAACAGCGAGGATATGAAGAAGCTGGCGCTGCGCATCGAGCTCTCGCAGAAAGACGAGATCAAGATGATGCGCCGCTGGCTCGAGCTGCGCGGCCAGGAAGCGCCTGGCGAGCATGCCCATCACATGCCTGGAGCGCCGATGATGCCCGGGATGTTGAGCCCGGAGGAAATGACCAGGCTTGCTGCGGCGAGAGGACCTGAGTTCGACCGGCTTTTCCTACAGGGGATGATCAAGCACCATGCCGGCGCCCTGACGATGGTGCAGGAGCTGTTCGCGACGCCTGGGGCGGGACAGGATTCCGAGATCTACGCGTTCGCGTCCGACGTCGACGCGGATCAACGGATGGAAATCGATCGGATGGCCGCGATGCTCGCGGCACTCAAGTAGGAGCGAGAAACATGAGACGCGTGACCGCCACCCTGGTCGCGGTAATCGCTGTCGCCGTGGCCTTGACGTCGCACGGCGCGGCGCAGGACAAGCCGGCTGCTGCGCAATCCAACGATCCGCGCAGCACGCTGAAGCCCGGTTTCCGCGACGCCGGCCACGTCGCCCGCAACCTGGAGCTGGTGTCGACGCTGCCGAAGCCGTCCGGCTTCTTCGATCCGAAGCAGCCCGCCGGTGCGCCGATGCCGCCGCGCAGCAACGCGCCGCCTCCCGCGCCAACGCCTCCCTCGGCGACGAACCCGAGTGGAACGCCGGCGCCGGCACCGCCAGTGCCGGCGGGGATAAATTTCGCGAATTCGGACCTCGCGTTCCGCCGCGCCGACATGTTCCTCGGCAACTTCAACGGATTCAATACCTACGACATCGAGTCGCCAAAGAAGCCGAGGCTGCTCGCGTCAGTCGTCTGCCCCGGCGGCCAGGGAGACATGTCGATCTATGGCAACCTGCTGTTCATGTCGGTAGAGCAGACGCGCGGACGTATCGATTGCGGCACCCAGGGGATCACCGAAACGGTGAGCAAGGAACGGTTCCGCGGCGTCCGCATCTTCGACATTACCGACATCACCAAGCCGAAACAGGTTGCCGCAATCCAGAGCTGCCGCGGCTCGCACACGCACACGCTGGTCGTCGATCCGAAAGACAAGGGAAGTATTTACGTCTACGGGTCGGGCACGGGCGCCGTCCGCCCCGGCGACGAACTCGAGGGATGCTCGAGCAGGGGCCCCGATGAGGATCCGAACACCGCGCTTTTCAGCATCGACGTCATCAAGGTGCCGCTCGCGACGCCGGAGAAGGCGGCGATCGTCAACAAGCCGCGCATCTTTGCCGATCCGAAGACCGGCGCCATCGCCGGGCTGTGGCAGGGCGGCAGCCATGGCGAGGGCACGCAGAGCTCGCGCATCACCAATCAGTGCCACGACATCACCGTGTTCGCGGAAGTCGGACTGGCGGCGGGAGCATGCGCCGGCAACGGTATCCTCCTCGACATCTCCGATCCAGTACATCCGGTGCGTCTCGACCAGGTGGTCGACAAGAATTTTGCCTACTGGCACTCGGCGACGTTCAACAACGACGGGACCAAGGTTGTCTTCACCGACGAGTGGGGAGGCGGCACGAATCCGCGATGCCGCGCGACCGATCCGCCGACCTGGGGCGCCGATGCGGTCTTCGACATCGTCGACAAGAAGCTGAAGTTCGGCGGCTACTACAAGCTGCCGGCGGCGCAAGGGGAGACTGAAAACTGCGTCGCGCACAACGGCTCGATCATTCCCGTGCCGGGGCGCGACATCATGGTGCAGGCCTGGTACCAAGGAGGCGTGTCGGTGTTCGACTTCACCGATTCGACCAAACCGTTCGAGATCGCATACTTCGATCGCGGACCGATCGACGAAAAGAACCTGATCCTCGGCGGCTATTGGTCGACTTACTGGTACAACGGCCGCATCTACGGGTCCGAGATTTCGCGCGGCATCGACATCTTCCGCCTGCTGCCGAGCGAGTACCTGACGCAGAACGAAATCGACGCGGCCTCCGCCGTCCGGCTCGACGTCTTCAACGCGCAGGCGCAGAGCAGGCTGACCTGGCCGCCGGTTGCCAGCGTGGCGCGTGCGTACCTCGATCAGCTCACGCGCGGCAAGGCGATCGATCCGGCGCGCGCCGCGGCAGTGAAAGGCGCGCTCGACAAGACCGATAAGGACAAGGCCGCCAGGCCCGCGATCGATCAGCTCGACGGTCTCGCCAAAGAGCTCGAGCATGACGCGGCAGCGGCAAGCGGCAAGGATGCGGAGCGCCTCCGCGGGCTTGCCTCGACGCTGAAGGCGCGGGCCGCGCGTCTGCGTTCCTAGCGATCGAGATGTCCGCCGGAGTGGGAGACTCGTACGTCCTCTCCGGCGGAGTTGAAACACCGCCCGTCTCGCTGCGCTCCGCGCTGCGGCGAATCGGTCCGGGCATCGTGCTCGCGTCCGCGATCGTCGGCTCGGGCGAAGTCATCGCGACAACCACACTCGGCGCGCAGGTGGGATACGCCGCGCTGTGGATCATCCTGGTCAGCTGCGCGATCAAACCTGTGGTGCAGGCGGAGCTCGGCCGCTACACCATCGTCACCGGACATACCGGCCTGGAAGGGTTCAACGCGGTGCCCGGCCCGCGGCTCGGCGCCGGCTGGCTCGTGTGGGCGTGGGCGCTCACAGTGACGCTCACGCTGCTGCAGGTCGGCGGCATGTACGGCGGCGTCGGCCAGGTGCTGCACGCCGTGTGGCCTTCGCTCGGCGTGAACGCCTGGGTCGCCATCTGTCTCGCTATCACCCTCGCGGTGCTGGTCGGAGGCGGCTACGCGCGCATCGAGCGCTTCGCCGTCTTCAAGGTCGCGCTGTTCACGCTGCTGACGATGTGCGCGGCCGCGGTGCTGCTGCGCCGCGGCGCAGTCACCGCGTCCGACCTCCAGTCCGGATTGAGCTTCGCGCTTCCCGCGTCGGGTCTTGCGACCGCGATGGCGGTATTCGGAATCACCGGTGTGGGCGCCACCGAGCTGGCCATGTATCCCTACTGGTGCGTCGAGAAAGGCTACGCGCGCTACGTTGGTCCGATCGATGGCGGCGCAGACTGGATCGCGCGTGCACGCGGCTGGATCCGCGTCATGCACCTCGACATCACCTGCTCGCTGGCGATATACACCCTCGCCACGGTGGCGTTCTACCTGCTCGGCGCCGGCGTGCTCCACCGAATGGGGGTAGTCCCGGCGGCTCGCGACACGGTCGCGGTGCTCTCGCACATCTACACGGAAACGTTGGGTGGATGGGCGCTGCCGCTCTTCTACGCGGGCGTGGTGGTGACACTTTACGGCACGATCTTCGCCGCGACCGCGGCGCACTCGCGCATGTTTGCCGATCTCGCGCGCGTTCTCGGCGCGTACTCACGCGAGGACGCGGCGAGCCGCCTGCGGTGGCGTCAGCGCTTCGTCATTCTGCTCGCCACCGTCCCGGCGCTGCTCTACTGGTTCTTCGAATCGCCGGTGAAGATGGTCGTCGCCGGCGGGATCGCGCAGGCGCTCATGCTGCCGCTCATCGGCGCGGCGGCGATCTACCTGCGCCACACCGCGGTTCCAACGCCGCTGCGCCCCTCACCTGCGACGACCGCCGCACTCTGGCTGTCGACGCTGGTGATGGCGGCCTTCGCGTTTTATTACCTCGCCGCGACCCTGCGCTGACGCGGGCTCAGCCGAACGCAGCGTCGAGACGCTGTCCCGAAAGCGCGATCGCGCTCCTGTTGACATCTGACCCGAGCGCGCGGATACTTGGGTCAGATGTCTACCCAAAACAGGCGGCGCGACGAGCGCCTGGTTCTGCTGCAGGGCACCCTTGACGTGTTGATCCTGCGAACGCTGATCTTCGGCCCGCAGCACGGACAGGGAATCGCCCGCGCGATCCAGCAGTCGTCCGAAGACGAGCTGCTCGTCGAGCACGGCGCGCTCTACCCGGCGCTGCAGCGGCTCGAGGCGCAGAAGCTGATCGCGGCGAAGTGGGGCACGTCATCCAACAACCGGCGCGCACGGTATTACACGCTGACCAAGGCCGGACGCGAGGCGCTGGCGACGCAGTCGAGCCGCTGGCGCCGTCTCGCCGCCGCGATGGCCCGCGTTCTCGGTCCCGAACCGGAGAAGAGCCGATGACTGCGTGGCGGCGGCGCTCCGACCACGACTTCGCCGAGGAAGTTCAGGCGCATCTGGATCTCGAAACCGAACGTCTGATCGACGACGGCATGTCGCCCGATGACGCGCGCGCGGCCGCGCGCAAGACCTTCGGCAACGTGACCGGCGCGCGGGAACGCTTTCATGAATCGACCCGGTGGATCTGGGTGGAGCAGTTTCAGCAGGATCTGCAATACGCAGTGCGCGGCCTGGGCAAGAGCCCGGCGTTCGTCGCGACCGCGGTGCTGACGCTCGCCGCGGGTCTCGGCCTGTTGACCGTCGCGTTCACCGCCTTCAATGCCTACGTGCTCCGACCCTTCGCCGTTCGCGATCCGGGGTCGCTGTACAGGCTGCAGTGGCAGGCCCGCGGCGATGGCGGGCAGGCATTCGCGTGGCGCGACTTCGAGGAGCTGCGCGGCCGCGGCGATCTGTTCGATGCCGTGGTCGCCGAGGAAACTCACTTTGTCGCATCGCAGGGACAGAACCTCGTGGTCGACTTCGTATCGGACAATTACTTCTCCGTGCTCGCGCCGCGCATGCGGCTCGGACGCGGACTGAGTCCGGCCGATGCGCAACAGCCCGTCGCCGTGTTGTCTCACCAGGCATGGAGGCGTCTTTTCAATGCCGACGCGGACGCGATCGGGCGAACCATCGATCTCGATGGGCACGCCACGACGGTCATTGGCGTGGTCGCGCCCGAGTTCGGCGGTCTCGATGATTACCCGCGCGACGTATGGGCGATCTTCGGCGTGCCGCCGAGCAACGATCGGCCTCGGCCTGTGGAGATCACCGTCCGCGTGCCGCCGGATCGCCAGCCGGCCCAGATTGCGGCGCAGCTCACCGCGGTTGCGGCGCGCGCCGCGCCGGCCAACGTGCCGCCTCGCGACGTACGCGCTGTGCTGCAGCCGAACGCCACTCCGACGCGCCTGACATGGGAGTTGATTGCCGTGCTGGCGCCAGTGTTCGCGGCCTTCGTTCTGGTGCTGGTCACCGCGTGCGCGAATGTCTCGAACGTGATGCTGGCGCGAGCGGTCGCGCGCCAGCGAGAGATCTCCGTCCGCCTCTCCCTCGGCGCCAGCCGCGGACGCATCGTCCGGCAGCTCCTCACCGAGGGACTGGTGATCGCGGTGCTCGCGGCGCTGGTGTCCCTTGGGC
>JBKPSE010000094.1:0-3616 GCA_046765855.1 Acidobacteriota bacterium
CCACCGAGTAATGTTCGAGGCGCTCGGCCGCATCGGCGAGATAGGCGAAGGCGATCGGGTCGACGGGGCGTTTCTTGGTGGCGTCCAGCAGCATGCGTTCCGCTGTCTCTGCGTCGGCGGTGAGCAGCAAGGCGCGTCCGAACAGCGTCAGCGCCTCGCTGCTGTCGTCGCTTCCCAACGCGCCGTCGAGAGCGGCGAGCGCTTTGCTCAGCGCCACGCGATCGCCGCGCGTCTGCGCGATTTCCAGCCAGACGCGGCCAAGCGCGACGTAGGCGGAGGGATGCTCGGGATAGCGTTCGGACGCGCGCGCGAGAGTGGTGATCGCGCGATCGGTCTGTCCTGCTCTGGCGTAGGCGAGTCCCAGCGCGACGTCGCGCGACGGACCTGGGTCGAGTGCGGCGAGCGCATTCAGCTGGTCCAGACGATCGTCAGTACGTCCGAGCACACCGTAGAGATCGGCGAGCTCCTCACGGGCGTGCATCAGCGTCGGCTGCAGCTGCACCGCCTTCTCGAGCGACTTGCGCGCTGCGTCGAGCTGCTGCGCCTCACGGTAGCAGAGGCCGAGCAGATAGTGCGCTTCGGCGAACTTGTCGTCGAGCGCGATGGCGCGCTGCGCGGCATCGATCGCCTCGGGCCCGTGTCCCTGGTGATAGCGCGCGTACGCCAGCTTGTAGAGCACGCGCGGCGCGCGATTATCGAGCCTGACGTATTCCTCGAATCGCTCCGCCGCCGATCCGTAGCGATGCGGCGTATCGGCGAGGAACGCGTCCCCGAGCTCCTCGAGGGCACGAGTGGCCGTCGGATCCAGTTCGGAGGCGCGCCGCAGATCGCGGATGGCGGCGACGAACTCGCCGCGTCGGCGGTAGGTCTGGCCCCGTTTCAGGTAGCCGAGCATGGCGTCCTGTTTGAGGGTGATGGCGCCGCTGAAGGCTTCGATTGCCGCCGACGTGTTGTCGCGGGCGAGGGCGGCGTCGCCGTCGGCGATCAGCTGACGGAACGAGCGTTCGGTTTCGCTGACCGTATAGCCGTACACCCCCGCCGCGCTCAGCCCGAGCAGCACCGACCCGGCAAGAATGCGCTTCACGGACTCCAGTGTATACACCCAGGGAAAACGGGGACAGGTCCCTTTTCGGGACGCCCGAAACCGGGACAGTCCTCGTTTCGGGTCCAGGGAAACTGGGACAGTCCCGGTTTCGGGGTCCAGGGAAACTGGGACAGTCCCCGTTTCGGGGCTGGGGAAACTGGGACACGTCTCGTTTTTAGGGGTATCGGGGGACGGGAACTTCCAGGGGCAGGCGGTATCTAAACAGGACAGGGGGCGGTGCTACTATGGGCGGAGAGCTGTCCGTGAAACCGGTCCGCGCGATTACCTGGAGCGACGTCGGGGGCAGGGAAGCTTCCCTGATCCAGCGCTGCGCCGCGCGCGACGAGGATGCCTGCGCCGAACTGGTCAGCGAGCACCAGCGGATGGTCTACCAGCTCTCACTCAACCTGCTCAACGACCACAACGAAGCGCTCGACCTCTCGCAGGAAGTCTTCCTGCGCGTCTTTCGCACCATTCAGACCTTCCGCGGCCACTCCAGCCTGCGCACCTGGATCTACCGCATCGTCGTCAACCAGGCGCGCAACCGGCAGCGCTGGTGGCGGCGGCGGCACCGGGCGCAACAGGTGTCGCTCGATCAACACATCCAGGATCACGGCGAGCTTGCCGAGCTCGTCGACAGCGGACCGGACCGGCTGGTCGGCCAGAAGCAGCTCGCCGAACGGATCCGCACCGCGTTGGATGCGCTGCCGTTCGACCAGAAGACCGCCATCGTGCTTCGCGAGATCGACGGCCTCAGCTACGAAGAGATCGGCTTCTCGCTCGGCATCGCGGTCGGGACCGTGAAATCGCGGCTCGCGCGCGCGCGTGAAGCGCTGCGCGCCCAATTGAGGGACGTATGACCACACTGACCTGTGCGGCGGTGCGGCAACGCCTCGCCGAATATCACGACGACGAGCTGCCGCTGCAGCAACGGATCGCAGTGCAGGGACACTTGAATAGCTGCGACCCCTGCACGGCGGAGTTGAACGACTACTTCGCGGTGACCTCCGCGCTGCGCCTCGCCGCGGCCCCGGGACCGGCCGACGACTGGACGGGCCTGCAGCCGGGCGTGATCAGCCGCATGCGCGCCGAGGCGAACGAGGCATGGCCCGCGCGGATGGGCCGGATGTTCGACGACCTTCACCTGATATGGATCGGTCTGGCCTCGACGGCCGCGACCTTTCTGTGCGGCGCGATCGCACTCGGAATGCTGCACTTCGCTTCCCCCGAACGCGACGATTCGCTGCGCGCGATGCTCGCGATGGTGTCAGCCGTCCCCGGCTCGGATCTGAATCCGGCAGGAATCGATGGTCTCGCGGTGCAGGCACCCTCGGTACCCGAGGACGGCGTGATCAAAGCCTCGCTCGAGCGTTCGGGCCAGGGGGCCGAACAGATGCTCACCTTCGCCGCGGTGATCACGCGCGACGGCAACATCGCGGGCATGCAGGCGCTCGGCGACGGCCGCCGCAGCCGCCAGGTGGCGATGTTGATCAACGAGATCTCGCAGGGACGGCTGCTGCCGGCGCGCTACGGCACCGATCCAATCGCCGTCAACCTGGTCTGGCTCGTCGAGCACATGACCGTGAAGCCCAAGAATCCGCGAAGCGTGGGGAGTTAGGGGTCGGAAGGTAGTAGTTGGCAGTTGGCAGTTAGCAGTTAGCAGTTAGCAGACAGTAGGCAGTTCGCAGTTAGCAAACCCACGCCGACCTTGTGCTAGCTGCGAACTGCCGACTGCAAACCGGTGGCCGGGCCTCTACCTTTTGATCTCCGCCACGGCGGTTGCCACGTTATTCATCGCGTCGGTGACGCGGATGATCAGGTTGCGCGCCGCCTCTCCCTCATCCAGACCGACCTCGAATTCCTCACGGCGCGAATCCGGGATGCCATCGACCGGATACGCCACGCGCCAGCGGCTCGCGTCGAGGGAATACTCCACCCGCTGCACCGCCGACTGGTCGTCGCGCACCGCGAACTTCACCGTCGCGCGCGCGCCTGTCCGCGTCGCCGACTGAATCTCGATCACCGGCGGCGTATTGTCGATGTCGAAGCTGACGCTCTCGTACTCGCCGACGAGCGCAGTCGACGGCGAGTTCGACGGCACGTCGTTCGCCGCGACCTTGACGTAATAGGTCCCGTCCGGCACGGACGTGGTGTCCCAGACCACGATCGGATCCCAGAGACCGCGCTTCAACGGCTTCCATGCCGTTTCCCCTTCGCGCCGGTAGAACACGTCGTACTGCAGCCGATCGTCGTTGTCGTCCTCCGCTTTCCAGACGAACGTCTGCAGCCCCTTCTGGTAAACCTTGCGTCCGAGCGCGGGAGAAGACGGCGCCGGCGATGAGCCCGCGGACGCGTTCGGCTGCGATGGATTGCGGCCGTCCGAGGTGTTGTCCTCGAAGCCCGCGATCTCGAGCTCGCCGGTGGAAAACGGACGCTGGAACACGGTGCCCGGCGGATGAACGGTAATGCTCGACACGATCGGACGCAGGTTGCGCGGCAGATACGCGGTCGTCACCGAGGTCAGCACCGGAT
>JBKPSE010000095.1:0-9544 GCA_046765855.1 Acidobacteriota bacterium
GTACCAAATCAATGGAGTGAAACCCGGCTCATACGAGATCGAGGCTTCACCGCCGTCAGTGTTCAGCGCGCGCTATCTGTCTGCGAAGTTCGAGATCAAAGACGCCCGTGCGTGCCGGCTGCAGGACTTCTACCTTCGCTATGACGGCCGGATTTCAGGTGCGGTGCTCGATCGTTCCGGCGCTCCGGTGCACGGCGTGCGCGTGGAGATTGCCGACGAACGCAAATCACCGGATTCGACCTCCGCCTACCCGAGCCGGCTGACAACGGACGCATCCGGACACTTCGAGTGGAGCGAGATTCAGCCCGGACGATACGTGATTGGTGTCGGACTGACGCGCGCGATGGGTGAAGAGGTAGCGTATCCAACGACGTGGTATCCCGGAACGTCGGACCGCAGCAGAGCGGAGGTCATTACGATCGCCCCGGGAGCGCGCGTCCAACTCGATCCGTTTTCCATTCCGGGTGAGCTCGCGCGATTTGTCCTACGCGGGACTGTCACCTGGGCGGATGGAACGCCGGTCGCGCGCGCCAGCGTCGTGCTCAACGTCGGGTTCCGTCAAGCGAGCAACGTCGTCACGACCGGCGCCGACGGCAGCTTCAGCCTGCCGGTGTTCGACACGATCACCTATACCGTTCGCGCTTTCCACAACCTTCCCGGTGAGGCGGGATTTCGACAGGCCCAGGCTGCCGAAACCATCAAGATCGCCGGCGAGCCGGCGCCAATCCGCCTCGTGTTGACAGTGCGGTAAGGTCACTCGGTCGGTTGCTTCTTCAGCTCGTCCCGCATGTTCGCTGCGTCAGGCCGCAGATCCGGCAGCCGGGTCGCGTTGCCGGCAATGTCACTGGTGGAATCGCGCACTCGGTCGGGACCTTCGGCCGGATTCTCCCGTGATTCGCGCGACGCGGCGTCGCCGTAACTGCCGCCCTCGCCGCCCAATTCTCCGGTGACCGGCAGCGCTTCCGACTGGCCCTGTTTGTCTCCCGTCATGAGTCCTCCTGCCGGCATCGCAGCAACGGATGCGCCAACTGGGGTACGCTACGGCCCGATGACTCGATGGAGGATCCTCGCGGTCGGCGCGCTGGTCGCGTCGTCCGCGTGTTCACCAAAGCAGGTGGCCATCAATCGCATGGCGGCGGCGCTGGCTGATTCCAGCTCGGTCTACGAGCGCGACAACGACCCTGAGTTCGTGCGGTTGGCGGCGCCATCGACCTTGAAGACCGTCGAGATGCTCTTGTCGCAGGCGCCGAATCACCCACAGCTCCTGCTCACGGCGTGCAGCGGCTTTACCGAATACTCCTACGGCTTTCTTCACGTCGAAGCAGCCGTGCGCGCGCCTGATGCCGCCGCGGCCAGCGAGCTCAGGTCGCGCGCCTCGAAGATGTACCAGCGTGCGCGTGGCTACTGCCTGCACGGTCTCGGCACTCGACACCCCGGTGTCACGCTGCAGGCCCTTGGCAGCGATCCGGACGGCGTGCTGAAGCAGATGACCGTGGAAGATGTTCCCTGGCTGTACTGGACCGCTGCAGCCTGGGGGGCGGAACTCTCGCTCGCCGCCAATCAGCTCATGCGCGTCGGCGAGCTTGCCAGCGTGCGCGCCATGCTGAACCGCGCGAAAGCGCTGAACGAGGGATGGGAGCAAGGGGCGATTCACGAAGCGCTGATTGGGCTCGATGGACTCCCGCCGATGCTCGGTGGTTCACCGGCAGCGGCCCGCGCGGACTTCGACCGGGCGATGACCTTGTCGAACAACAAATCGGTGTTCGCCTACGTCGCCCTGGCTTCGACGGTCAGCGACGCGGCGGAAAAACGACGCCTGCTCGAGCAGGCGGTGGCGATCGATGTGAGTGGAGCGACGAAGCGGCGGCTGACGAATCTTATCGCGCAGCGGTATGCGCGAGCGCTGCTGACTGCATCTCGCTGATCGCCACGGGGCGTCCGTTGATGCTCTGATAGTCGTAGGTGACTTGGAGCTGTGAGGTGCCGACGAATTTCACCTTGGCGGTGGTTTCGGTCGCGACTGGAACCCTGACGCCGCCGATGCGGGCGTAGCGCCGCACGATATTGACCAGGCTGGTCCAGAAGGACGGATTCTTTGCCAGCCGGCCTTCGACGCGGACCAGATCGCCGCCGTCGTTGAGAACGGCCTTTCCATCGACGAGTAGCGGATCGTTGCGTTTCGGCTTGAGTTGCACGACACGGGTGCCGTCCGCGTCGCGTCCCGGTTCGCTGAATTCGTAGTTGGCGAGGGTCAAGTCACCTTTGCCGACGTTGCCGCTGTTGATCAGCTCTTCCTCGCGCGACAGCATTGTCCGCATGACTTTGCCGCGCACGGCCTCGGAGCCGCGCTCCGAGACGATCTGATAGCTGAACCGGCCGTCCTTCAATTCTGTCCACGCCTCCATCCACGCTTCGTGCTTGGACTTTTCGGTATAGGCGTGCATGCGCCGAAACGCGCGGTATTCGCGCAAGGGCTGTTCGTTTCTGTTGAACAAGCTGGAAAGCGGGTTCCCTGACGGGACCGCGGCTTTGGCAGAAATCACGGCTGAGCCGGCCACAACTGTGCAAGCCATCACCCAGATGGTGACCGCACGCGCTGAATGGGCCGGTGGCTTCCGCATCTTTCAACTCCGTCCACCGCTGTCGCAAGAAGCGTGCTCACGTTATTTGATCAGCCGCCGAAGGGATTCCAGCGTGTCGGCCTCGCTCGCGGGTTTGTCGGTCCGCCAGCGGAGCATGCGCGGGAACCGCACGGCAACGCCGCTCTTGTGACGCGAGGAAGGGGCGATCGCCTCGAATCCGAGCTCGAACACCTGGACCGGTTCGACCGCGCGCACGGGTCCGTGGCGCTCGAGCGTGTGCCGCCGGATCCACTTATCGAGTTCTTCGATTTCCGCGTTCGACAGGCCCGAGTACGCCTTGGCGACCGGCACCAGGTGTCCTTGATCCCAGACGCCGAACGTGTAGTCGGTCAGCAGACTGGCGCGGCGGCCGTTTCCCGGCTGCGCGTAAATGAGTACCGCGTCAACCGTGAGCGGATCGATCTTCCACTTCCACCACGCGCCTTTGCGCCGGCCGACTCCGTAACTCGAGTCGAGGCGCTTGAGGATGAATCCCTCGACGCCCCGCTCGCGCGACTCGAGGCGCAGGGCGGCAAGCGCGTCCCACGATCCGCTCACTTCCTCGGACAGCCGCAGCACCGATTCCGCCGCCAGCACCGTCGACAGCATCGCGCGCCGCTGCGAAAGCGGCCGTTGGCGGATGTCGAGTCCGTCGCGCTCGAGTATGTCGTAGGCGACGAAGACCACCGGCACCGCCCGCATCACCTGCGCCACCTGCTTCTGCCGGCCGATGCGCTGCTGCAACGCGGAGAAGGGCATGGGCCGGCCGTCTTTGAACGCGAGCACTTCGCCGTCGAGAACGGTGCCTTCCGGCAGATGCGTCGCGGCGGCGGCGATCTCCGGGAAGCGGTGCGTGATCAGCTCTTCGCCGCGCGACCAGAGCCATGTCTGGCCCGCACGGCGAATCAGCTGGGCGCGGATTCCATCCCACTTCCACTCCACCAGCCAGTCGGCGCGATCGCCCAGGGTGTCGAGGGGATCTTCGAGCGGCGAGGCGAGATAGAACGGGTACGGCTGCGACGGGTCGGCTGCGCCGGCATCGGCGGTCGAGACGATCGATGTGAACCACTCGGCCGACGGCGTCCAGTCGCCCATTAGCCGGGCCGCGATCGTCGTCGCTTCGCGATCTGCCGCGGCGGCAAGCGCGCGGACCACCAGCGTGTGCGACACGCCGACGCGAAATTCTCCCGTGAGCAGTTTGTTGACCAGGAACCGGTGCGCCCGCGGCAGCCCGCGCCACCACTGCAGCACCATCGTCCGCTGCGTCGCCAGGTCCGATTTCTGCAGCGGCAACAGCCGGTCCTCGACCCACGAGGCCAGCGAGCGATCCGGCTCCGGCTGACCTGCGGGGACGGTGTCGAGCGCGAGCGCGATCAACTCGGCGAAGTCGCCGGCGGCCGAATAGCATTCGCGCAGCAGCCACTCCGGCATTCCGGTGATTTCCATGGCCCAGTCCCGCAGCCCCGCTGACGGGACGACTCGCTTGAGACGGCGGCCGGTGAGAAAGAAGATGGCCCACGCCGCGTCGCCGGGTTCGGCGCTGCGAAAGTAGTCCGCCAGCGCCGCGATCTTCGCGTTCGTAGATGTAGTGCTGTCGAGCGCTTCATACAGAGCGGAGAAGCGTTTCACTCCGCATCTCCCGTGTTCTCTGAGGGCAGCTCGCTTCGCGCTCGCGCTTCCGCCTTCGCGTCTTCCGCCTGCCCTTGGCTCTCTTCGGCGGACTCTGTCAACTCGCCCGCTTCACCCTCGAACGCCGTGCGCAGGGTTCCCGTCTCGAGGCCTTGCGTTTCGCGGAGATAACGGGCGAGCGCCTCGGACCAGCCGTGCGTGACGAGCACGCGCGAAGCACCCGTGGCGGCGATGGTCGCGAGCAGCGCGCTCCAATCCGCATGGTCGGACAGCACGAAGCCGCGATCGAACGCGCGTTGCCGGCGCACGCCGCGAACCCGCATCAGTCCCGAGGCGAACGCCACCGACGCATTGGGCAGCCGCCGCATCCAGGGCGTCCCCCGCGCGGAGAGCGGCGCGAGCACGAGCGAGCGGGCCAGCGCCTTGCCGCGCATGTTCTCTGTGATGCGCTCCGCGGGCGCCAGCGCGATCCCGGAGTCCCGGTAGGCTTGGGTGAGCGCAGCCATGGCCCCGTGCAGGTGGATCGGCGCGTCGATTCTGTCGTGGAGCTCCGCCAGGATCCGCTGCGCCTTGCCCAGCACGTAACAAAACACGACGGATGGACGCTCCTGCTCGCGGTTGTTCCGCCACCAGTCCAGGATTTCATTCATCGTCGACGAGGGTTCGTCCCACGTGTAGATCGGCAGCGCGAACGTCGCTTCGGTGATGAATGTGTGACAGCGCACCGTCTCCAGCGGTGCGCACGTCGGATCGGGCTGGCATTTGTAATCGCCGGAAACCACCCACACTTCGCCGCGATGTTCGACCCGCACCTGCGACGAGCCGAGGATGTGTCCCGCAGGGTGAAACGACACGCGCGTGTCGCCGATGGCAACGGTCTCGCCATACGCGAGCGTCTCGATGCGCGCATCGGGTAAACGGCGTCGCAGCACGCGCTCGCCAGGGGCGGCGCAAAGATAGCTGGCGGATCCCGGGCTGGCATGATCGCTATGCGCGTGCGTCAGCACCGCTCGCTCGACCGGCTGCCAGGGATCGATATGGAACTGGCCCGCCTCGCAATAAAGACCCCTGGGGGTCGAGAGGATCATGTGCCTCGCTGTCGTGCTAAGGGTGCTAAAGGTGCGGTTTGGTGCTAAGGGTGCTGGTGCCTAAGGGTGCGAAGGGTGCTGGAGGTGCGGTGCACGGTGCACGTGCACCTGTGCACGTTAGGGTGCAAGTGCTAGGGGTGCGGGACCGCACCTGTAGCACCTGTAGCACCTGCACCCCTAGCACCCTTCGCACCCTCAGCACTAGCACCTGTAGCACCTTCCCGCACCTTTAGCACCCTTAGCACGACAAGTATCAGTGCCGCCACCCCGAACTCCACCATGACGACCGGCGTTGGAACGAACCAGCGATGGCCGCGCTTGGAGAGATACCAGACGATATATACGGGGAGCACCGAGTAGGTCCACGCGACGAGCGGCAGCGTTGCCCGCGTGAACAGAAACGGCGTGAAATACAGCAGATACCACGGATAAATGACCGGCGCGGCTGCGAGCGACACGGCCATCGGCCAGGCCCATGCCGCCGGATCCGCGGCGTCGCGCCGCCATCGCATCCACGCGGCCACCAGCAGCCCGCCGACCACGGCCGCGGCTGCCGCGTCCTGCGGTGTTGATGCGGTTGCGAGCGCCTTGAACAGCGGACCGTTGAATCGAATGAAGGCGACAACGTTCGGGACCGCTCCGAGCGGC
The DNA here is from genome assembly GCA_046765855.1 of Acidobacteriota bacterium. GTDB lineage: Bacteria > Acidobacteriota > Vicinamibacteria > Vicinamibacterales > 2-12-FULL-66-21 > JAICSD01. Next base: position 5,987 of record JBKPSE010000095.1, read on the forward strand.
AGCAGGCCGGCCGAACGGAAGGGAACGTACAGCGCGGCCAGGACGACCGCCGCGGCCGCGGCATCGCGCAGTCTGATGCGGCGGAAGTAGAGCGGCACGAGAACGATCGGCAGCAGCTTCGACGCCACCGCCAGCACGAACGCGATCGACGCGCGCATGCTGCGCCCGGTGCTCAACATCCACGCGGAGACGGCGATCCACAGCGCGCCGAGGGCATCGATGTGCCCGCTGTGGGCGACTTCGAGAATGACGAGCGGGTTCCAGGCGTAGAGAAGCGCCAGCCACGGCGATCGCGACGTGTCGCGCAACCATGCGAGCAGCACCCAGATCGTCAGCAGATCGCAGAGGATCAGCGCCCACTTCATCGCGCGCGACGTCTCGCGAATCGTGACCACCAGCCGGAAGAACAGCTGCGCCGCGGCAGGGTACGGCGTGCGGGCGCGGATGCTCGGCATGCGCCGCGTCTCGTCGGTGTGCGTCCACGCGATTGCCGGATCGGCCGGCACGACATCGAACGGATTGATCCCGAGCCGCTGCAGGCGCCCGTCGTACATGTAGCGGACCATGTCGTTGTCCGCGCCTACCCGCGGCACCGCCAGCGGAATGCGGAACGCGACGGCCAGCAGGAGTGCGATTTTCAGCAGGCGCGGCAGCGGGAACCAGGTCCCCGCGGCCGGAGCACCCGGCGCGATCACGTGCGGCCACAGGAGTGCGTAAACGACACAAGGTACCGCGGCAAAGACGAAGAAGAGCGGCGTCCCGAGGGGCGCCTGCGAGGCGGCGAGCGCGATCAGGGCGATCACCGTCGCCCACCCGCCATAAATGACGACCGCTCGCAGAGGAACGCTCACCGAACGTTATCTTCCCACGACCCTGTTAGCGGTAGTATGACTGCCGTGCGAAACCTGTTCATGATCCTGATCGTGCTCGGGGGCGCGGCCGCGGCATCGGCGCAGACCACCACGCCCGGCAATCCAGCCCCGGAGGAACCGATGTCGCTCACCGACCGGCTCAAGGAACCCGATCAGGCTGGCGGTCTGCATCTCACCGAACACTTTGCCGTCGTGTTCGGCGGCATCAAGCAGGGATCCGGCATCGCGCTGGGGCCGGCGGTGAGCACGAAATTTTCCGACGGTGGCTTCGTCCAGCTGAAAGGCGTGTATTCGATCAAGCACTTCAAGCTGGTGCAGCTGCGCTACGACACGCGCAAATTCCGGAACGGCAGCGGCATCATCATCAGCCGCCTGCGCTGGCAGGACGCGCCGGAGCTCGCGCTCTATCAGCTTGGTCCGGACTCGCCCAACGCACGCGTCGACTTCGGGGAGAAGAAGACCGAGGGCAGCAGCCGCATCGTCCTCAAGACGATGCCGCACGTCACAGTGGCGGCAGGGTTCGGCATCGAGCGGTATTCGACCAGCGGCGGCGAGCTCGAGCCTCAGGAAGGTTCCGGTGCGCTGCCCGACGTGCCGCCCCTGCCGGGGCTCGGCACGCGCCCGTGGTTCGCGCACACGTTCGGATCGATTGGCTACGACACGCGCCTGTCAGAGGACTACAGCCGGGACGGGCGTTTTGTTGAAGCCGTGCTGCGCGACTACCACGATGTGAAGGGAGGCCAGGATTCGTTCCGCCGTTTCGAAGCGACCGCGCAGCAGCTCGTGCCGACGCACGGGAGCAAGGGCGTCGTCGACGTCTCTGTCCAGACGTGGCTGTCGTTTTCGCGCACGCCGGAGTCCGTGCCGTTCTTCTTGATGCCGACGCTCGGCGGCGGTGAGCGCCTGCGCGCGTTCCCGTCGTACCGCTTCCGTGACCGCGACGCGATGCTGTTCAAAGGAGAGTATCGCTGGGCGGTGCACCGCATGGCCGATGTGGCCGGCGTCTACGAGGCTGGCAAAGTGGGTCCCGAGATCGACAATCTCAGCTTCCGCGACATGGCCCATTCCCTCGCCCTCGGCATCCGCGTGCATTCGGAGAAGGCCGCGCTGTTTCGCGCCGATGTCGCGCACGGGCGCGAGGGCTGGGGCTTCCGGGTCGGATTCAGCGGAGGATCGTAACCACTGATCGGCGCACGCCCTCGGTGATGACGCCGAACAGCAGGTGGCTCGCGAACGCGGTGGCGTGATCCTTCAACGGATATTCGCCAGGCGATTTCGCCAATCCGGCGAGCGGCATACCGAGTTCGTCCGCGATCAACCATACCGACGCCCCGAACGGAATTCCTCCGCCGGACGTGATGTCGGGCGTCCGCGCCGCCGCTGCGCCGTAAATCGCGCCGACCGCGCCTCCGAACGCGTAGTGAATGGCGGATGCCGCGAAAGGTTTTGCCGATGGGGGCAAGGGCTCACCGGTAGCTGCTCGGGCCGCCACATCGGCCGCTTGGTAGGTCGCGGGTTCGGATTGCGGCTTACGGAACTGCTGGCCGCCCGCGCCCGGCGCGCCTCCGAGGTCCGGCGATAACTTTCCGAGCGCGCGCTGGAACCATTCCATCGCAAAACAGGCCAGCAGACCGCCCGCGATGCCGCCGGCGATATTGAGGGCTAATTCCTGATTATGCGCGCCTGACCTCTGCCGTTGCATACCCGCTCCTGCCGGAGAAGGACGCAAGACCTGTTCCCCGCGCCACGAGCAGCTCCGCGTTGAGCAGCGCCGCCCCGGCGGCGCCGCGCACCACGTTGTGGCCCATCGCGACAAGTTTGTAACCGAGAATCGGACAACGCCGGACGCGTCCGATATGCACCGGCATGCCGCCGCCGGTGTGAACATCGAGGCGCGGCTGCGGCCGATCCTGCGCGCTGTGCACGAGAATCGGGCGGGGGGGCGCCGTCGGCAGTGCGCGCTGCTGCGGCTCTGCGCTGAACGCGTGCAGCGCCGCGGTGACGTCGTCAATCGACGGCGACGCTTCCAGCTCGATCGACATGACCGCGGTGTGGCCGTCCGGCACCGGCACGCGTGTGGTCTGCGCGCTGACTACGAGCGCGGCGTTCCTGATCTCTCCGCCCTCGAGCGTGCCGAGAATTTTGAGTGTTTCGGTTTCAATCTTCTCTTCCTCGCCGCCGCCGATGTAGGGAATGATGTTGCCGATCGCGTCCAGCGACGCGACGCCGGGGTATCCCGCGCCCGACAGCGCCTGCATCGTCGTCACCATCACGCGCCGGGGACGAAACTGCCGCAGCGCGCCAAGCACCATGGCCACGACCACCGTCGCGCAATTGGGATTGGTGACGATGCCGCCGCTCCATCCGCGCTCGGCGCGCTGGCGGTCGAGCAGTGCGACGTGATCGGCATTGACCTCCGGAATGAGCAGCGGCACCAGCGGATCCATGCGGTGGTTCCGGGCGTTGCTCACGACGTGCCGGCCGCTGGCGGCGAGCGCCGTTTCCGCGTCGCCGGCGACGGACGAGTCGAGGCCGGAAAAGAGCAATCCAGGCGCGCGATCGATCGCGTCGAGGGTCTCGATGGGAAAATCACCGGCCGCTGCAGGCCGCGGCTTCACCAGGCGCCATGGTATGTCGCCGTACCGTTTGCCCGCGGACCGCTCGCTGGCAGCAACCCATGTCAGGT
>JBKPSE010000096.1:0-3444 GCA_046765855.1 Acidobacteriota bacterium
GATGTAGTTGATCACGTCGGTGATCTGCTGCTGGCTGTAGCCGAGCTTCTTCAACGCCATCGGCACGGTGGTGTTGACGATCTTCATCATGCCGCCGCCAACCAGCTTCTTGTACTTGACCAGCGCGATGTCCGGCTCCACGCCCGTGGTGTCGCAGTCCATCATGAAGCCGATCGTTCCGGTCGGCGCCAGCACCGTCGCCTGCGCGTTCCTGAGGCCGTGCTGCTCGCCCATCTCGATGACTTCGTTCCAGACGGCCTTGGCCGCCTCGATCAGGTCCTTCGGGACGTGGGTCTTGTCGATGTCCTTGATCGCGGCGCGATGCTTGCGCATCACGCGCATCATCGGCTCCTTGTTCTTCTCGTAGCCGGCGAACGGACCGCCGTGGTCGCGCGCGATGCGCGAGCTCTCGGCGTAGGCGGCGCCGTGCATCAGCGCGGTGATCGCCGCCGCGTAGTCGCGGCCGGCGTCGCTGTCGTAGGGCAGGCCGCGCGACATCAGCAGCGCGCCGAGATTGGCGTAGCCGAGACCGAGCGGACGATAGGCGTGCGAGTTCTTCTCGATCGCGGGCGTCGGGTACGATGCGTTGTCGACGAGAATCTCCTGCGCCAGGATCATCGTCCGGCACGCCTTCTCGAAGGCGACGACGTCGAACTCCCCGGCGTCCTTCCCCTCGCCGTCGGGCCTGACGAACTTCATCAGGTTGATCGACGAGAGGTTGCACGCGGTGTCATCCAGGAACATGTACTCGGAGCAGGGGTTGCTCGCGTTGATGCGCGCCGTGTTCGAACAGGTATGCCAGTCGTTGATGGTGGTATCGAACTGCATGCCCGGGTCGCCGCAGATCCACGTGCCTTCGGCAATCTGCCGCATCAAGTCGCGTGCTTTGTAGGTGCCCATCGGCCGGCCGTCGAGCACCGCCCTGGTCGTCCACTCGCCGTCGTCCAGCACCGCGCGCATGAATTCGTCGGTGACCCGCACCGAATTGTTCGAGTTCTGGAAGAACACCGAGCCATAGGCGACGCCGGTGAACGAACCGTCGTAACCGGCGTCGATCAGCGCCCACGCTTTCTTCTCTTCTTCAACCTTGCAGTTGATGAACTCCTCGATGTCCGGGTGCTCGGCGTTCAGGATCACCATCTTGGCGGCGCGGCGCGTCTTGCCGCCCGACTTGATGACGCCGGCAAACGCGTCGAACCCCTTCATGAACGAAACCGGACCCGAGGCGGTGCCGCCGCCGGCGAGGAGCTCCTTCGACGAGCGGATATTGGAAAGGTTGGATCCGGTGCCCGACCCAAACTTGAACAGCATGCCCTCGGTCTTGGCCAGGCCGAGGATCGATTCCATCGTGTCCTGCACCGAATTGATGAAGCAGGCGGAACACTGCGGCGCTTTCTCGAAACCGACGTTGAACCACACCGGCGAGTTGAACGCCGCCTTCTGATACACGAGCAGGTGCTTCAGATCCGCCGAGAAGGCCAGCAGATCATCCTCACTGGCGAAGTACTTCTGCTTGGCGGCCCAGCCGGTAATCGTGTCGACAACCCGGCCGATCAACTGCTTGACGCTGCGCTCGCGCTCGGGTGTGCCGATCTGTCCGCGGAAGTACTTCGAAACGACGATGTTGGTGGCCTGCTGCGACCAGAACTTGGGGATCTCGACGTCACGCTGCTCGAAGACCACCTCGCCCTTCTCCGAGCCGATCACCGCCGAGCGCAGGTCCCACTCAATCTCGTCGAATGGGTCGATGCCCTCTCGAGAGAAGAAGCGTTCGTACTCCAGTCCCGGTACAGACGAATGGCCACTCGAGCGCGTCGTTTCGTGCACGACCGACTTCTGACCCGGGTTGACTGAAGCGCCTCTTTCCATGTGCCCTCCGCCCAATACCGGCCTACACCCGTGCCCCACGGGTTGGCCCCGAACGTAAATCTTTGATGTGGATCGCGTGGCGACTGGCGGTCTTTGCCGGAGGCTGGGAGGCCCCGATGCCGGCCGTCTCGCTGGCCGTTCAATATGGACCCCGTTTACGCCGTTGTCAAGCGCTGATCTACAACATATTGTGCGCCTGAATTAGGTCAGGCGCAAGATATTGACAACTGGCGCGAACTTCTTCCAGTCGACCTATTTAACGGTCGAGGCGGCGAAGATTGACGTCTGTCAAAGTATAGGCATAATGCCTATACTTCGCTGACGCACATGCCGCCGCGCAAACAAACGCTTCGTGACGCGCCGCTGAAACCGCAGTATTTCCTCGTGCTGCTTGCCGTGGCTGAACAGCCAGCGCACGGCTATGCGATCAAGCAGGAGGTCGAGCGCCGCAGCGGCGCCCGCATCGATCCGGGATCGCTCTATCGCGTCATCGCGCGGATGCTCGAAGAGGCGCTGATCGAGGACATCGAGGATCCGAGCGGCGCTGACGCGCGACGCCGCTGCTATCGCATCACCGCTCACGGACGCCGCATCCTCACGGCGGAAGCGGATCGCATGGCATCCCTGGTCGACACCGTCCGCAAGCTCGCTGCTGCGCGCGGTTCGTCGCGCTCGTGATCCGCAGGTGATCGCGACACTCTTCCGTCTCGCCATGCACGCCTGGCCGCAGTCAGCGCGGGCGCGGATCGGGCCCGACCTCGAAGCGGCGCTCGCGCGCGCATGGCGAGAGGAAACGGCCGGACGCGGTCCCGTCATTCGGCTGCTCGTCGGCGTCCGTCTCTGCGCCAACACCGTCGTCTCGGGACTCGCATTCCGCTTTGAGCGGCGCCCTCGCGTTCCTCGTACGGCAAACACCGGAGCACTCATGGAAGGCATCTTCTACGACTTCCGCCTCGCCGCACGCAGTCTGATCAAGGCGCGGGGGTTCTCGATGACGGCAGTGTCGATCCTGGCAGTCGGGATTGCGGCAACGACGGCGGTGTTCGCCGTCGCCAACGCGGTGCTGTTCACGCCGCTGCCATTCCGGGCGCCTGAGCGGCTGGTCATGCTCTGGGACGTGCCGCGCGACGCACCCGACCAGCACAGCGTTGTGTCGCCGGGCAACATTCAGGGCTGGCGCGAGCAGGCACGCAGCTTCGACGGCATCGCGGTCTTCAACATTTCGACGCTTGCCTTCGACACGGCGGACGGCCGCGAGCGCATCTCCGGCGCCAGCGTGACGAGCAATTACTTCGATGTCCTCGGTGTCGCACCCCGCATCGGCCGCGGCTTTCGCAACGGCGAGGACGCGATCGGCGCTCCACGCCTGCTCGTCATCAGCGATGGTTTCTGGCGGCGGCAGTTCGGCGGCGATGCAAACGTCGTCGGACGGACGCTGCATACGGGGGCCGCAACGTTCACCATTGTCGGCGTAATGCCGGTGGGCTTTCGCGGACCGGAAGAGCGGTACTTCGGGAAGAGTGAGTACTGGACTCCGCTGCGGGTCAACTGGGCAACCGCGGGCCGGGGCGGCCA
>JBKPSE010000097.1:0-2278 GCA_046765855.1 Acidobacteriota bacterium
ATCTCGGACGGACCGTGCAGGTGATTCCGCACATCACCAACGAGATAAAGGATGCGATCAAGACCGTCGCCAAGGACGTCGACATCGTCCTCGTCGAGATCGGCGGCACCGTCGGCGACATCGAAAGTCTGCCGTTCGTCGAAGCCATCCGCCAGCTGCGGCAGGACGTCGGCCGCGAGAACACGCTCTACATCCATCTGACGCTGGTGCCGTGGATCGGCGCGGCCGGAGAACTGAAGACGAAACCGACGCAGCACAGCGTGCGTGACCTCCGCGCCATCGGCATTCAGCCCGACATCCTGCTCTGCCGGACCGATCGCCACCTCGATCAGGACATCAAGCGCAAGATTGCGCTCTTCTGCGACGTCGACGAGGAAGCGGTGATTACGGCGCGCGACGTCTCGAGCATCTACGAGGTGCCGACCGTGCTCGCCGAAGAGGGGCTCGATCGGATCGTCCTCCAGCGCCTGCATCTGCCGGAGACGGAAGCACGGATGGGCGCATGGCTCGATCTGGTCGATCGCATCAGGAATCCCTCCGACGACGTCACTATCCATGTCGTCGGCAAGTACGTGGGCTACGAGGACTCCTACAAGAGCCTGAACGAGGCGCTTTATCACGGCGGCTTCAAGCACCGCTTGAAGGTGAACATCCGGTGGGTCGAAGCGGAAGCGCTCGAGCAGCCTGGCGGCGAGCAGCTGCTGGACGGCGCCGATGGCATCCTCGTTCCAGGCGGGTTCGGCGATCGCGGTACGCGCGGCATGATGCGCGCCGCGGAGATCGCGCGCGAGCGGAGTATCCCGTATTTCGGCATCTGCTACGGCTTCCAGTGGGCGGCGGTGGAATACGCCCGCCACGTGTGCGGCCTCACCGATGCGGATTCGACCGAGTGCGCGCCGGAAACGCCGACGAACGTGATCTACAAGCTGCGCGATCTGCTCGGCGTCGACGACCTGGGCGGGACGATGCGGTTGGGATCGTATGCGTGCAAGCTGAAGCCGGGATCGAGATCGCATCAGCTCTACGCCAGCGACATGATCGAGGAACGGCACCGCCACCGCTACGAGTTCAACTGCCTCTACGAGAAGGCACTGACCGAGAAGGGACTGGAGATCGTCGGCCGCTCGCTCGACGGCAAGTTCGTCGAGATCATCGAGCTGCCCTCGCATCCTTACTACGTCGCGGTGCAGTTCCATCCGGAGTTCAAGTCGAAGCCGCTGAAGCCGCACCCGCTCTTCGCTGGTTTCGTCGAGGCGAGCTACCGGCACAAGCTCGCGCACCGGCATGCGCCCGCGGCGTCCGTGGTAGGGTAAGCGGGTGCTCCCCCGCAAGATCGATGTCGCGGGCGTCAGCCTTGGCGGCGGCGCGCTGGCGCTCATCGCCGGCCCGTGCGTGATCGAAAGCGAAGCCCACGCCATCGAGACTGCACTCGCGCTGCGCGACATCGCGCGGCGCGCCGGCGCCCCGTTCATCTTCAAGGTGTCCTACGACAAGGCGAACCGCACATCGGGCAGATCGTTCCGCGGCCCTGGCCTGGTAGAAGGTCTGCGCGTGCTCGCGCGGGTGCGCGAAGCGGCAGCCGTGCCGATTCTGACCGACATCCACGAGGCTTCGCAGGCCGCGCCGGCGGCGGAAGTGGCGGACGTGCTGCAGATTCCCGCCTTTCTATCGCGGCAGACCGATCTGATCACCGCCGCGGCGCGCACCGGACGCGTGATCAATCTGAAAAAAGGACAGTTCCTCGCACCGCTGGACATGCGCCATGCGATCGAGAAAGTGACCTCGACGGGAAACCAGCAGGTCGTCGTGACCGAACGCGGCTTCAGCTTCGGCTACAACAACCTGGTGGTCGACATGCGCGCGTTTCCAATGATGCGCTCGCTCGGCTATCCGGTCGTCTACGACGTCACGCACAGCCTGCAGCTGCCCGGCGGCGGCGATGGCGTGACCGCCGGCCAGGCGGAATTCAACGAGCCGATGGCATGCGCGGGCGTCGGCGCCGGCGTCGACGGGGTATTCATGGAAGTGCATCAGGATCCGCCGCGGGCCAAAAGCGACGCGCAGAACGCGCTGAAGCTCGATCTGCTGCCCGCGCTGCTCGACAAGCTGCTGCAGATTCACCAGGTGCGGCATAGGTCAGCGGTCGCGCAATGAGCGAACGAGCCGCACGCGCCTCCGCCAAAGCGACAGCGCATCCGCCGATGCGAGGGGCGGACGAACGCCATACGAACGGAGCGGCGGCCGCAGCACCCGCGAGCGAGCCTGCGGATCGCGGCGG
>JBKPSE010000098.1:0-5282 GCA_046765855.1 Acidobacteriota bacterium
CGCTCACGTTGCGAGTCGTCAGCTTGACCGAAGCGGCAGTATCGAGTTCGAGCTTCGACCCGGTCTGGTTCAGCGCGACATGTCCGGCAATGTTTTTCAGGCGCGTTTCGCCACGCGATCCGATCACCTCCAGGCCGGCGACATCGGTCACGAACAACTGGCCCATGTGCGGTTCGATGCGGACGCTCAGGCGCCGCGGCACCAGAATGGTGACGGTGCTCTGGTTCACGAAGCCGCCGCGTCCGCCCCGCCTCTCGCCTGGTCCCCACGCCGCGGTCACGGCAACCGCGTCGCCGGTCCGTTCCAGATTGACCTTGGCGGCCTGTGCCGCACTCTTGGCTTCCGCCTGATCGTAGCCGCGTGCGGACACTTTCATTTCCACGGCAATATCCGGCCGATCGCTGCCGGTAATGACGATGTCGTTCCTCGCTGAAAAACTGACGCGGACGAGGCGAACGTCGCCGTCGATGGCGAGGCTCTCGCGCGATTCCGCGGTCGCAATCTCCCGGGACCCCTGCATCTCACGCTTGAGTTTCTGAAAAATGCCGCCGACGCTGACGCCTTCCGACCCCGGGGGCGGAGGAGGCGCGGTGAATTGATAGACGACGATCCCCACCACGACGAACAGCGCGATGAGGACTAACTCGCGTTTACCCATAGACTTGGCGAAACTTTCCGTAGTAGAGTTTGCAGGGATCGTCGCTCGGCCACCCGGATTCTAATCCCGACTATAGCTTCATGCCGTCTCGACTTCGCGCGGCCCTCATCCTGTCGTTGACGGTCGGGCTGCTGGCATACTTCCTCCGAGGCGTCGATCTGTCTGCGGTATGGGCTGAGACCCGGCACGCCGACGGACGCCTACTATTACTTGCGCTCGTGATCGTGCTGATGACCTATACGTTGCGGGCGCTGCGCTGGCAATATCTGCTCGCTCCGATTGGTCCGACCCGTTTTTCGACGGCCTTCGAAACGACGGTCATGGGATTTGCGATGAGCTTCCTGCTGCCCGCGCGCCCCGGTGAAGTCCTGCGCCCGTATCTGCTGGCGCGGCGCGAACAGCTGCCGCCGACGGCCGCGTTCGCCACCATCATCCTCGAGCGGCTCCTCGATCTGGTGACGGTGCTGCTCTTGTTCGGCGTCTTCGTCGTCCTCGTCGATCCGGCTTCGCTGTCCGGAGATCCCACGCTGTACGCGCGGGTCAAAACCGGCGGACTGCTTGCCGCCGCCGCATCGGTGGCCGGGTTGGCGATCTTCTTCGTGCTCGCCGGCCACCCCGAACGCCTGGGGCGCTGGGCGCTGAAAGTGGAACGCGTGCTCCCGGCGAAGCTCGCGCATGCGGTGGCGCGGTTCGTCGAGTCATTCGCGCAGGGACTCGCGGTCATGCGGCAGCCGCTCCGCCTGCTGGTGTCGCTCGGTCTCTCTTTTCCACTCTGGCTGTCGATCGCGGCGGGGATTTGGACGACGTCGCGCGCGTTTCATATGACGTTCGACTACCTCGGTTCGTTCCTGGTCATGACGCTGCTCGTGGTCGGCGTGGCGATGCCCACTCCGGGACAGGTCGGCGGCTTTCACGCGATGTACAAGGTGGCGGTGACGACGTTCTTCGGCGTGCCGCTGGCGACGGCGGTGGGCGCGGCGATCGTGCTGCACGCGGTGTCGTTCGTGCCGGTCACGCTGCTTGGCCTGGTCTTCATGGCGCGCGAGGGCCTGAGTCTCGGCCGCATGCGCGAGATGGCGGCCGACGTTCCCACGGCGCCGCCGAGCGGAGTAGTGAAATGAAGTGTCCGTTCTGCGGCAATCTCGGCGACAAGGTGGTCGATTCGCGCGAGAGCAAGGAAGGGAACAGCATCCGCCGCCGCCGCGAGTGTCTCGCGTGCGGCAAGCGCTACACCAGCCGCGAGCACATCGAAGAGATCGAGTATCGCGTGATCAAGAAGGACGGCAGTCCCGAGCCGTTCCGGCGCGAGAAGTTGATCGGCGGTCTGGTGCGCGCCTGCGAGAAGCGGCCGGTGAGCGTCCAGCAGCTCGAAGGCATCGCCGACCGGATCGAATCCGAGCTGCAGGATCGCCCGGATCGCGAGATCCGCACGACTGAAATCGGCGCGCGGATCATGGACGAACTGAAGCGCATCGACCAGATCGCCTACGTCCGGTTCGCCTCGGTTTACCGGCAGTTCCGCGACGTCGGCGAATTCACGCGCGAGATCGACGAGCTCCAGCGCGGAAAGTCATGACCCTGCGCAGTTCGCGGCCGGCAGTTCGCGGAGACGCTCCAGCCGTGCTGCAGACTGCCAACCGCCGTCTGCCCGCGCCGGAGCGGCGGCCGTTTCGCGACAATCCCCGCCTCATTCTCGCCGGCATCGTCCTGCTCCTCGGCAGCCTGGCGGTGATCATCCGTCTCTCGGACCGCACGACGCGGCTGAATCCCGACTTTCTCAGCGAGGTCGTGCTCTACGCGTTGTCGATTGCCGACGTGACGATGATTCTCGCGCTCGGGTTCGTGCTCGCGCGCAACGTCATCAAGCTGGTGGTCGAGCGCCGGCGCGGCCTGCCGTTCTCGCGCTTCCGCCTCAAACTCGTGGCGGCGCTGCTCGGTCTCACGATCGTGCCTTCGGTGCTCGTCCTCCTGGCGGGCAGCGAGCTGATCCGCCAGACCACCGCGCGCTGGTTCAGCCAGCCGGTGTCCGATGTGCTCACGTCAGCCAACGCGATCGCGCGTACGTTCTACGGTGAGCGGCAGGCGGAAATCGCCGCGCAAGCGTCTCAGCTGGCGTCCGCCGTTCCCGCCAATGCGCTCCTGTCGTCGGATGTCGACGCGCTGAACGCCGCCATGTCGCGCCCCGTCACCGACGGACGCGTCGGCATGGTGGAGATTTATCGTGTGCAGCCGGCGCCGGATGGAAAGATGGAGACGGTTCCGATTGTGGCGCTGCAATCGCCGACGCTGCCGCCGGGCCACATCCGCGCGTCGTCGGACCGGCTCGCCGCGAAGATCGCCGGGGGCAGCAGCGACACGCAGGCGCACGAGCCGCTCGACGGCGGCGGCGAGTTCGTCCGCGCCGGAGTCCTCGTGCGCGACGCCGCCGGCAAGCCGGTTGGCGTCGTCATCGCGAGCGATTATCTTTCCAGCGATCTCGCCAAACATGCGCGACGCATCGCAGAGGCCTACGAGGATTACAGCCAGCTGCAGGTGCTCAAGCGGCCGCTGGAAGGCGTCTACCTGTCGCTGTTCCTGATGATGACGCTGCTGATCCTGGTCAGCGCCACCTGGCTCGGTCTGTATCTGGCGAAGCGGATCACGCGTCCGGTCGGCATGCTCGCGGCGGGGGCCAAGGAGATCGGCGCCGGACATCTCGATCACCGCATCGAGCCGGAAACGCGCGACGAGTTCGGTTCTCTGGTCGAGGCGTTCAACACCATGGCAAGCGAGCTCGCCACGAGCCAGCGGCGGCTGGAACGGTCGCGTGTCGAGATGGAGCGGAAGAACTCGGAGCTCGACGAGCGGCGCCGCTACATCGAAACCGTGCTGGAGCGGATTGCGACCGGAGTGGTCTCGATCGGCCCGGACGGACGGATCAGCACGATCAACACCGCCGCCGGACGGCTGCTCGCGGTGGATCGTACCGCGGTTGGCGCGCCCTTCGACCAGGTGCTCGCGCGCGACGATCTGCAGCCGCTCGCGGCGCTGGTCAGATCCGTCGGCGCGGTGACGGGCAAGCCGGCCGCGCAGGAGATCGCGCTGGCGCGCGAGGGGCGCGAGATCCATCTCGCCGCCGCGGCGACCGCGCTTCACGGCGAAGGCGGCGCGCACGAAGGCACGGTGATGGTGTTCGACGATGTCACGCCGCTGGTGCGGACGCAGCGTGTTGCCGCGTGGCGCGACGTCGCGCGGCGGCTCGCGCATGAAATCAAGAATCCGCTCACGCCGATCCAGCTCTCCGCCGAACGCATGCGCCGCCATTTCGGCGGAGCGCCGGAAGCCACTCGCGCCCTCGTCGACGAGTGCACGACGACGATCGTCGGGGAAGTCGAGTCACTCAAGGCGCTGGTCGACGAGTTCGCGCAGTTCGCGCGCATGCCGGCGCCGCGCGCGGTGCCGGCCAATCTGAACGCCGTGCTCACCGACACGCTCGCGCTCTACCAGGGGATCGTCAGCCACATCACGCTCGAGCGGAAGCTCGCGTCGGCGCTGCCGCCGGTCCGGCTCGACGTCGAGCAGATCCGCCGCGTCGTCATCAATCTCGTCGACAACGCGATTGAAGCGATGGGAGAGACGCCCGGTACGATCACGGTTGAAACGCAGCACGACGCCACCAACGCCGTCGCCCGGCTCATCATCGCCGACAACGGCCCCGGCGTTCCACCGGCCGAGCGCGAGAAGCTGTTCATGCCGTACTACTCGACGAAAGGGCGCGGCAGCGGGCTCGGTCTGGCGATCGTGAGGCGGATCGTGGCGGAACACGGCGGGTCCATCGAACTGGGGGACAATAGTCCCAAGGGGTCGCGGTTCGTGATCGAGTTGCCGTGTTGAAGCATTCCATTCTGGTGGTCGACGATGAAGCCGGCGTGCGCAGCGCGCTGAGCGGCGTGCTGCGCGACGAGGGCTACGCCGTCGAGACCGTCGACTCCGGTGAGGCCTGCCTCGATCGCGTCGTCCGCGCGAACTACGACGCCGTCATCCTCGACATCTGGCTCCCCGGTATGGATGGCCTGGCGACGCTCGAGAAGCTCCAGGCGCTTCGCGTCGATACGCCGGTGATCATGATTTCCGGCCACGGCAACATCGAGTCGGCCGTGCGCGCGATCAAGATGGGGGCGTTCGACTTCGTCGAGAAGCCATTGTCGCTGGACAAGACCGTCCTCGTGGTCGGCAATGCCGTACGGCAGCGGCGCCTCGAGATCGAGAACCGCGAGCTGCGCGCCACCATGGATCGGCGCCATACGATCGTCGGCCAGAGCTACGTGCTGCGCCAGCTGCTCGAGCAGGTGGCGATGGCCGCGCCGACCAACGGCCGGGTGCTGATTTACGGCGAGAACGGAACGGGGAAGGAGCTGATCGCGCGCACGATTCACGCGCGGAGCCGGCGCGCCAAAGGGCCGTTCATCGAGGTCAACTGCGCCGCGATTCCCGAGGAACTGATCGAGAGCGAGCTGTTCGGGCACATGAAGGGAGCCTTCACTGGTGCGGTGTCCGACCGGCGCGGCAAGTTCGAGCTCGCCGACGGCGGTACGCTGTTTCTCGACGAGATCGGCGACATGAGCGTGAAGACGCAGGCCAAGGT
>JBKPSE010000099.1:0-5136 GCA_046765855.1 Acidobacteriota bacterium
CGGCAGCCGGAATCGTCAGCATCGTGCCGCAGGTGCGGCAGATGTAGAGCGTGGTGAATCTGCCGCCGTGTTCGAGGGCCATGTCCCCTTCGCACTCGGGGCACTGCCGCGCCGCGTGGCTCACATTCATCGTCAATACAAGCAGGTGAACGCCGCCCCGATCGATCGAGAAGGAGTCAAACGCGGCTCGTCAGGACACGCGTTGGATCGGGACGGCGATCTTCGAAGGGTATTGCCAGCGGCGCGGCCTCGCCATCCTGTCGAGACAGTATTTTGGCGTCGAGAAGGATGTGGCCGGCCCACGCATATACGTTGTGGTCGGCGACCTGGCGCCGCATCATCCGCATCCGCCGAGCCTGTTCGTCCGGAGGGAGCGTCAACGCATCGGCGATCGCGTCGGCTACGGCATCGACATCGAGCGGGTTGATGACCATTGCGCCGGCGAGCTCGCGGGCTGCTCCGGTGAAGCGGCTCAGAAGCAGGACTCCGTGCCCGTCGTCGCGCGCGGCAACGAACTCCTTGGCGACCAGATTCATCCCATCGTCGAGACTGTTGACGTGACAGGCGTCCGCGGCGCGGTAGAGCCGGACGACTTCGTCGGGCTCGACATGCCGTTCGACCAGGACGACTGGTTGATACCCGGGACTTCCAAACCGCTCGTTGATCGACGCCGCCATCGCGCGCACGCGTTCGCCGAGCAGCCGATATCGTTCGACGCGCGTCCGGCTTGGCGCCGCGACCTGGAGGAACACCGGACGCGCGACGGTGGCGTTGCCGCGTGACAGCAGCCGGCGAATCGCCGCAAGCCGCTCCTCAATCCCCTTGGTGTAGTCGAGCCGATCGACGGCGACCAGCAGCGGCGCTTCGCGATCGATGCCAAACCGATCGCACACGATCCGGCGGCACTCTTCGACCGGCGGGGCCGCCGCCGCATAGCGATTCGGCCATTCGACGGAGATGGGATATGCGCGCACGGCGACCGCACCATGCTCGCGGCCGACGAGACCGTGTCCGCGATCGATCGCCGCATCGGACTGCCGCGCTGCGGCATCGAGGAAGTTGGAGACGTGATCCGGCGTCTGGAAGCCGACGATATCGCTGCCAAGCATGCCCTCGAGCAGCGCGTCGGCGCAGGCGATGCGCGAGAAGCGCTCGACGTTCGGCCACGGGATATGCCAGAACATCACGATCGTCGCCTCCGGCAATCGCGTGCGCAGCAGCGCCGGCAGCAGCGCGAAGTGATAGTCCTGCACGAGTACCACCGGACGCGGATCGCGCGCTTCAACGACGACCGCGTCGGCGAACCGCCGATTCACCTCCTGATAGTGCCGCCAGTCGGTACGCGTGAATCTCGGCGTCTCGAAGGCGAGATGGCACAACGGCCACAGCGCGCCGTTCGCGAATCCCTGGTAGTAGCCGCGTTCCTCTCCCCTGCTCAACCAGACACGGCGAAGCGTATAGCCGCCGGTCTCGTCGCCGACACATACGCGGTCGTGCGGATCGACGGCGGCGCGATCGGCGCTTCCCGATCCGTGAGCGATCCAGGTGCCGCCGGTGGCGCGCAGCACCGGATCGAGCGCACTCACCAGTCCGCTCACAGGCCGCCGCGCGACGATCGTACCGTCTGCCTCTACTTCATGGACGCAAGGTTCGCGGTTCGAAACGACGATGATCTGCCGGCCGATGAAATGGCGTGGCAGCATGCTCTGGAGCCGATGCGCGCTCCACCCTGTGATCACGGGTCACCTCGATTCGGTCGATCAGCTCCTGCAGCCATTCTCGCGGCGTCGACGGCACCACGGCATCCGAGGGTGTCAGCGGAAGGTCGGCGCCGTCGAATGCGCCCGCGGTCAGCACGCGTCCGAATGCGGCGCGGTAGCGGTCGGTCAATGCGGCGATCGCCTGGCCGGGGCCATCGATCGACGTCGCGTAATGGAAATGGCCGCGGCGCGTGCAGCACACGCCGGCGGCCTCGAGTGCTTTGATCAGGCGGCGTTCAGCCACCGGGTTGGCCACCAGCAATCGAAACGGTTCCCCGTACTCACGCAGTTTCGCGAGCCGCGCTTCGAGGAGAGAGAGGCCGCACTCGCGCGCGGCAAGCTCCACCGACATGTCGTGGAACCCGAGGACGCCGACGTGCAGCCGCTCCGACACCCGCCGAAGCGTTTCGACGGTGTCTTCGTAGGCAGCAGCGAATTCGAGAGCCTGATAGCCGCCGACCTTTCTCGCCTTGTCGAGATCCGATCCGAAATAGCGGTCGGGAACGAACGCGGCCGCGCCCCCTTCAGAGATGAAGGGATGGAAGACTCCGTAGGCCTGCCGCGTGGCTTCGAGCTGCGCGCGCGTGCGCCAGGTGGTGAATACGATCATGATCCGCTCGTGCGCCAGTGCGGCGAGAAGATCCTCGTGACGATCGTGGGTGATGCCGTCCGCGGCGGGTACCGGGACGGCATCGGCGTCGACGAACACAACCACAGGAGGCTTCGCCATCTGACGCCTTCAACAGTAGCGATCGCCAGGGAGCGGTCGTATCAGGTCGCGACGGTATTTCGCGATGCGATTGCATGGAAATAAGATCGGGGAATGCTGTCGACGATTCGCGCGGCGGTGTTCGCGGGGTTTGGCCTCGTCGCCGGCATCTGGATCTTTGCGGGCTACTACTTCACTACGCGTATGGCCGAGCTGGAGCGCCGCTCGAGCGACATCAACGCCCGCTATACGCGCGCCCAGGATTTGCTGACGACCGTCCGCGGCCACGTGCTCATGGGCTCGGTCTACGTGCGCGACGCGCTGCTCGACCCCAATCCCGCCACTGCCGACGAATACCGCCGGCAGCTGCAGGACAGCTACAAGAGCGCCGATGAGGCCTTGAAGGGATATGTGCCGATCGTCGATGTTCCCGGCGAGCAGACCCGCATCGATCGCCTGCGGCACGAGATCGGCGATTTCCGCAAAACGCTGCTCGAAGTGCTCGGTACTGATAGCCGCCAGTGGCCGGCCGAGGCGCGCGATCTGCTGCGGCGGCGAATCATGCCGAAGCGCGAAGGCGTCATGCGCGTCTCGGAAGAGATTCAGGCGCTCAACCGCAGCGCGTTCGTCCAGCAGCAGCTCGACATCGCATCGCTCTACCGCGCCACGCAGCAGCGCGTCTGGCAGACGGTGGGACTCGCGCTCGGTGCCAGCGTTGCCATCGCGTTCCTCGCCACGCTCTATGCCGGACGGCTCGAACAACGGCTCCAGCGCCAGCGCGCGCGAGACGTCGAAACCGCGCGCGATCTGCAGCGCCTCTCCTCGCAGCTGCTGACCGCGCAGGAGGAGGAGCGCCGCAGCATCGCCCGCGAGCTGCACGATGAAGTCGGCCAGGTACTGACGGCGATCAAAGTCGAGCTCGCCATCGCCGAACGATCGCTCCAAGCGGCGGGCGGCAACGCCGCCGCGCTGCACGATGCGCGCGCGATCACCGACGGCGCGCTGCAGACGGTGCGCGATCTGTCACGGCTGCTCCATCCATCGATGCTCGACGATCTCGGACTTCCCGCCACCATCGACTGGTACCTCAAAGGCTTCGGCCGCCGGCACGGCGTCCGCATCGAGCTCCTCCACCAGGGCATGGACGAGCGTCTGGCGCCGGAGACCGAAGCCGCGGTCTACCGCATCGTCCAGGAAGCGCTCACCAACGTCGCCAAGCACGCGCAGGCGACGACGTGCCGCGTCTTCCTGCAGCGCCTGACGAATACGGTGCTGGTGACCATCGAAGACGACGGCGTCGGGTTCCGTCCTGAAGAAGTGAGTCAGCCGGGCGCCTCGCGCGGCATCGGGCTCGTCGGCATCCGCGAACGCGTCGCGCAGCTGCGAGGCGAAGTACGGCTGGAAAGCGGACCGGGCAAGGGCACGCGGCTGACCGTCGAAGTGCCCGCGCCGGCGCGGGCACTGGAGGCGCTCGCTGGCTAAGCTCCGCATCATTCTCGGCGACGATCACACGATCGTGCGGCATGGTCTGCGCAAGATCCTCGAGGAACGCCGCGACTGGGAAGTGGTCGCGGAGGCCGGCAACGGCAGGGACGCGGTCAAGCAGGTACTCGATCTCCTGCCCGACGTCGCGGTGCTCGACATCGGCATGCCGCTGCTCAACGGCATCGAAGCGACGCGCCAGATCGTCAAACGCGCCCCGTCCGTTCGGGTGTTGATTCTGAGCATGCACTCGGACGAAGCCTACGTCACGCAGGGGCTGCAGGCCGGCGCGAAAGGATATCTGTTGAAGGATTCGGCCGATACCGATCTGATTCGCGCCGTGACCGACGTCGCGGCGGGCCGCTCGTTCTTCAGTCCCGCGGTCGCCAAGGTGATGCTCGACGACTACGTCAAGCACCTCGCCGGCAAGGGCATCACCGACCGCTACGAAGCGCTGTCCGAACGCGAGCGCGAGATCTTCCAGTTGATCGCCGAAGGACACAGCAACAAGGAGATGGCGGACCTGCTGTCGATCAGTCCGGCGACGGTCGAGACCCATCGCGCGCATATCCTGCAGAAGCTCGATCTGCACAGCACCGCGGAGATCGTGCTCTACGCCGTGCGCCGCGGAGTGATCTCGTAGCGGCTACGCCGCGAACTCGATTGGAATTCGCTTCGGAATCAGGCCCTTGTCGAATGCGTCGGTCATCAGACGCTCGACTGCCTGGCGCCCGCGCTCCCCGTAGCCGAGCGTGAGATCGTTGACGTACATCCCGACGAACGTGTCGGTGCGTTCCTTGTCCAGTCCGCGGCCGAACTGCTGCGCGTACTCGACCGCGTCCTTGCGGTGCGACAGCGCGTAGGCGATGCTGTCGTGCAGCAGCTTCGATACCTTGCGGATCATCTCGGCGCCGAGATCGCGCCGGATGATGTTGCCGCCCAGCGGCAACGGCAAGCCTCCCGTCCGCTCCGCCCACCATTCGCCGAGATCGACGATCTTGCGCAATCCGTGTTCGGCGTAAGTCAGCTGTCCCTCGTGAATGAGCAGGCCGGCGTCGGCGCGGCCGTCCGCCACGAACGTCTCGATCTGATCGAACGGCACGACAACGTGCTGGAAGTCCTTCTCGTATAGCTGAAGCGCGAGGTACGCGGTCGTCAGCAGCCCCGGTATCGCAATCTTGCTGC
>JBKPSE010000100.1:0-4391 GCA_046765855.1 Acidobacteriota bacterium
GACGATTGACGATTGCATTGACGATTGACGATTGCATTGACGATTGCGCTTGCCATTCCGCAATCATCGATCAGCAATCGTCAATCGAATCACCAATTACCAATGGAATCACCAATCGTCAATCGAATCACCAATCGTCAATCGAATCACCAATCATCAATCGCCAATCCAATCGTCAATCACCAATCGGCAATCGCCAATCCAATGGCTAGATACGTCGTCCGGCTGGCGAAGAGCGCCGGCATCGTCATTCTGTTCATCATCGCCGCGGTCCTCGGGACGGTCAGCGGCGTGCTGTTCGCCTTCGCCGGCGACCTGCCGCAAATCTCCGCGCTGGACGATTACGCGCCGAGCACGATTACGCGCGTCTACGGCGCGCGCGGCGAAGTGGTCGGCGAGTTCTCGACCCAGCGCCGCGTCGTCGTGCCCTACGAGGGGATCGCGCCGCAGCTGCGGCAGGCGATCATCGCGGCGGAAGACGCCGAATTTGAACGCCATCTCGGACTCAGCATCCCGCACATCATCATGGCGGCGACGCGCGACGTGCTGAGCCACGTCAAAGGCGTGCTCACCGGCTCGCGCCGCGGACGCCCCAAGGGCGCCAGCACGATCACGCAGCAGCTCGCCCGCGGCCTCTTTCCCGAGGCGGTCGGCTACCAGGTCGGGGACATCAGTCCGGAGCGCAAGATCAAGGAAGCCATCGTCGCGATTCAGATCGAGAAGCGCTACACCAAGCGCGAGATCCTGACGTTCTACGCCAATCAGATGTATCTGGGGGAAGGGGCCTATGGCGTCGAAGCGGCGGCGCGCGCCTATTTCGGTAAATCGGCCAAGGACGTCAACCTCGACGAAGCGGCGATGCTCGCCGGCATTTTCCAGACCTGGCGCAACGCGCCGACCGTGAACATGGAACGCGCCAAGCGCCGCCAGGCCTACGTGCTGCAGCAGATGGCCGACGAGCACTACATCACGCAGAAGGAAGCGGACGAGGCCAAGGCGCGGCCGCTCGTGCTCGCCCAGTCCGCCGGTCGATCGGATTCGATAGCCCCCTATTTCGTCGAGGAAGTGCGCAAGGAGCTCGAGGGTCGCTACGGCGCCAAGACGCTCTACGAAAACGGTCTCAGCGTCCAGACTGCGCTCGATCTGAAACTGCAGGAAGCGGCGAACCGGGCGATCGACGAAGGCGTAAGGCGCATCGATCACATCCACGGCTTTCGCAAGCCGAAGCGGAACGTGCTCGACGAGCATCACACGATCGACGGCTTCAAGCACCCGCGCTGGGATCGCCCCTTCACCGTCGGCGACGTCGTCCCCGCCGTCGTCAGCGATCTGGATGCGACGACGATCCGCGCGCGAGCCGGCAGATACACCGTCGCCATAGACAAGAAGGGATACGCCTGGACGCGGAAGTCCTCTCCGGCGCAGCTGGTGCGCCGCGGCGATCTCATCGAAGCGAAACTCGCGACACTCGATCAGGTCACGCACCTGGCCACCGCCGCGATCGATCAACCGCCGCTGGTCCAGGGGGCAGCGCTCGCCATCGACAATCGCACCGGCCAGATCAAGCTGATGGTCGGCGGCGTCAGCTTCGAACAGAGCAAGTTCAATCGCGCCACGCAGGCGATGCGCCAGGTGGGTTCCGCATTCAAGCCGTTCGTGTATACGACCGCGATCGACCGCGGCTATACCCCGGCGACGCTGCTGCAGGACGCTCCCGTCACCTACAACGCCGGGCCGGGACAGCCGCCGTATTCGCCGCAGAACTACGAGAAGGATTTCTGGGGCCCGACGACCGTGCGCCGCGCGCTCGAGCACTCACGCAACGTGCCGACGATCCGGCTGATGGACGCGCTCGGCCCCAAGCAGGTGATCGCCTACGCCCGGCGCTTCGGACTCACGGCGCCGCTGCCGCCCTATCTGCCGATCGCGCTTGGCGCCGGTGAAGAGACGCTCGTCGAGATGACCAGCGCCTACTCGGTATTTCCGAACCAGGGCGTGCGCATGACGCCATATTCGGTTCTGAAGGTCACCGACCGCGAAGGCAATCTGCTCGAGGAAAATCGTCCGGAGCCTCAGGATGCCATCCGCGCCGACACCGCCTACGTGATGACCAGCCTGCTGCGAGGGGTCGTCGAACACGGCACCGCGGCCAAGGCGGCCTCGCTCGACTGGCCGATTGCCGGCAAGACCGGCACGACCGACGACTTCAGCGATGCGTGGTTCATCGGCTTCGATCCCGACATCACGCTCGGCGTCTGGGTCGGCTACGACCAGAAGAAACCGCTCGGTCAGGGCATGTCGGGCGCGGAAGCCGCGCTGCCCATCTGGATGCAGATTTTCAAGACCTGGATCGGCGACCGCAAGGACCCGCCCAAATTCGAGCCGCCCGGCAATATCGTCTTTGTCGCGATCGACAAGGCCTCGGGCAACGCCGCCGAACCCGGCACCCCCGGCGCCGTCACGGAAGCGTTTATCGCCGGCACGCAGCCCGGATCGATCCGCTAGCGACCTTCGCTGCGCTGCCTGCGGCGTAGCGTAGCGAAAAGCTCCTACTCGACATCCTCGTCGGCCGTCGCCGACAGCGCGCCCGCCGCTTTCTTCATCAGGTACGACTTGATGAACACGTCGATGTCGCCGTCGAGGACACGGTTGACGTCGCCAACCTGCTCCTTGGTGCGGTGATCCTTGACCATCTGGTAGGGATGAAGGACGTAGCTGCGGATCTGGCTGCCGAAGGCGATGTCGCGCTTCTCGCCGCCAAGCTGCGCCAGCTTGGCTTCCTGCTCCTTCATCTTCATGTCGAACAGCCGTGACTTCAGCACCTTCATCGCCTGGGCGCGGTTCTTGTGCTGTGAGCGCTCATTCTGGCACGAGACGACAATGCCGGTCGGGATGTGCGTGATCCGGATCGCCGAATCGGTGACGTTGACGTGCTGCCCGCCGGCGCCGCTCGAGCGGAAGGTGTCGACCCGGAGGTCCTTCTCGTCGATTTCGACATCGGCGTCCTCGGGCAGCTCCGGCCAGACGTACAGCGAGGCGAAGGACGTGTGGCGGCGCGCCGCCTGGTCGAACGGCGAGATGCGCACCAGCCGATGAACGCCGGCCTCGGCGAGCAGCATGCCGTAAGCGTAATCGCCGTAAATGGTCAGTGTCGCGCTCTTGATCCCGGCTTCGTCGCCCGGCTGCATGTCCATCACTTCGCGCTTGAAGCCGCGGCGCTCGGTCCAGCGCAGATACATGCGCAGAAGCATCTCCGCCCAGTCCTGCGATTCGGTGCCGCCGGCGCCGGGGTGGATGGTGATGATCGCGTTCTTGCGATCGTGCTCGCCGCCCAGCATCTTCTTGGTTTCACCGGCCTCGACCTCAGTGGCCAGTTCGTCGAGCCCGCGGACCAGATCGTCGCCGACCGCTTCACCCGCCTCGGCCCATTCGACCAGAACGGCGAGGTCGTCGACTTTCGTCTTCAACGCGTCGCGCAGGCGGAGATCGTCTTCCACCCGCCGGCGGCGCTGCATCACCTTCTGCGCCGCGGCCTGATCCTTCCAGAAGTCCGGCGCCGACGCCTGCTGTTCTATCCTGGCGAGTTCTTCGGTGGGACGCGCGGCGTCAAAGATAGCTCCGCAGATCGGATGCGCGTCTGGCGAGATCCTGATACCGGCGGAGCTGCTCGTCTAGCTGAATGGTGGACATCGTTGTTCGAAGACCGAGGGTCGAGGACCGAGGGTCGGGTTCTATCTTAACGTGCGGCGGCTTGCCACGAGCGCGGCGATCGTGAAAGCGACGGAGAGCCACCCCACGGCGTCGCCAACGCGGCTGTAGATCGTCCGCTCGGTGATGAAGCGCACATCTTCGGTCATGACCGCGCTCTGGAACATGTTCGACTTCTGCAGCGTGCGCCCGTAAGGATCGACGAAGCCGCTTATCCCGGTGTTGGCGGCGCGCGCGAGATAGCGTCCCTGCTCGATCGCTCGCAGCGAGGCCTGCTGCCAATGCTGATAGGCAGCCGACGACCAGCCATACCACGCGTCGTTGGTGATGGTGGTCAGCAGCTCGCTGCCTTCGCTGACGAACGCGCGTATCAGGCTCGAGTAAATGACTTCATAGCAGATCGCCGTACTCGCCTTGTGTCCGGCCACCGGCAGCAGGACCGGATCCTTGCCCGGTGAAAAATCGGACACCGCTTCGACGATCGGTCCGACGAAATACAACAGCCTGCTGAACGGCACGTACTCGCCGAACGGGACGAGATGGATCTTGCGATAGATGGCGGCAGTCGTCCCATCCGGCTGAATCAGATAGGCGGCGTTGTAAATCCGCGACGATGGCTTCTCCTGAGCGACCGGCTTGATCAGTTCCTCCTGATCGCTGCCCACCAGGATCGTGACCCGACC
>JBKPSE010000101.1:0-10166 GCA_046765855.1 Acidobacteriota bacterium
GCGCGAACGGCTTCACTCCGACGGTGACGAACCTCCCGGACCTCACCGAAGTGAAGACGCGCAACGGCGTTCCCGCGCGGCTCGGCTCGTGCCACACCTCCTTGATTGGCGGCTACGTCATCGAGGGGCACGTTCCGGCTGAAGACATCAAGCGGCTGCTCCGCGAGAAGCCGGCGATCGTCGGACTCGCGGCGCCCGGAATGCCTGCAGGATCGCCTGGCATGGACGTGCCGAATTCTCCTCCCTACGACGTCGTTTCGTTCGACAAGAACGGCCGCACGAAAGTCTGGGCGACCCACCAGTTGAAGTAGCGGGAACCGCGGGGTTTTCAGCACGGCGCCGCGGATTATTCCTCACGGCGCCCAGCCGGTTCGGCAAAAACAGCAGGAGACGCAGGACAACGCGCTAATCCTTGCTGGCACATCCTGTGCTCCTGCACCGGATATCGTGAGATCCCTCATGGCCAGGTTTGCCGCCTGCGGCATCGTTGTCAGTATGTTGACAACGATGGCCGGGATCACATTCGCGGCATCACCTGCGTACGCGTGTCCGCCCAACGAGCACGCGTGCTGCCAGGGGCCGCGACTGGCGGCGTGCTGCGCCGCCGATCACGGCGGGACATCAACGCCGTCGACCACGCCTGCCGCTTCGCGCGCCGACGTGAATCCGTTGGCGCCAGCCGCACTGCTCCCCTCGCAAGTCTGGATCGCGCCCGCCATCGCCGGTCTGATACGGCGAGACGCCGTGCGTCTGCCGGGGATTCCGCTTCCGCCACTGCTCCTCCCGCTCCGCATCTGACGCTCGACCTCACGTCTCAGGCTTCACGGTGAACGTGTGCCCGCGTGTGTTCGCTCCGCACGGGCGAGATCGAGGTCGATATGCGTATTTCACTGCTGGTTCTCGGGGTTCTGGGTTTCGCGGCGTCTGCAGTGGCACAGGCGCCGCCGCGACTGGCGCTGGCGGACGTCATCGCCGATGCGCTGGCGCGCAATCCGGAGATCGCCGCCGCGCAACAGCGTCATGACGCGATGCGGCAGCGTCCGGTGCAGGAGCGCAGCCTTCCCGATTTCATGGTGTCGGCCGGCTACTCGTCGAGCGGACGGCCGTGGCCGGGCGCAGGACTCGGCTCGGAGCCGACGGCCAGGATCGGCGCGATGGTCACCCAGCAGCTGCCCTATCCGGGCAAGCCGGCGCTCAGGGCCGCGATCGCTGAACGCGAAGCGGACGCTTACGCCGAGGACGTCGAAGCGGCGCGGCTCAGCGTCGCCGCGCGGGTCAAGCAGGCGTACTACCGTCTGGCTTACACCTACGCCGCCGCCGATGTGCTCGATCGCAGCCGTGAATTGCTCGACACGCTGTTGAAGGTCAGCGAGAGCCGTTACGCGGTCGGACAGACCGCGCAGCAGGACGTGATCAAGGCGCAGGCGCAGCTGACGATGCTCGAGCTGCAGATCGAACGCCTGCGCGCAGAACGCGCCGCCCGTGAAGGCGAGCTGGCCGCACTGATGGCGCGGTCACCGGCTGCGGCGCCCCTGGGACGGCCGGCCGATTTGATGTTGCCGCCATTCGATCGCTCTCTGGAGACGCTGATCGAGTCCGCTCGGCTGCGCGCGCCGCTGCTGCGGCGCGACGCATTGATGATCGAACGGTCGGCGCTGGCGGTCGCCGCCGCGCGCAAGGACTTCAAGCCCGACTTCGCAGTCAGCGGCGGCTACTACTCGATGGGCTCGATGCCGTCGATGTACGAATTCCGTTTCGACGTCACCGTTCCGCTGCGGCGTGCGCGGCGTGTGGCGGCGGTTGCGGAACAGCTGTCCGCGGCGGAGGCCGCGAAGCGCGGCTACGAAAGCACGCGCTTCGATCTGCAGTCTCGCATCCAGCAGGACTACCAGGCGGCGCTCAGCGCCGGCAAACTCGCCCGCCTCTATCGCGACACGCTGCTGCCGCAGTCGCGCCTGGCGTTGGAATCGTCGATCACCAGTTATCAGACCGGAGCGATCGACTTTTTGTCCGTGCTGACCAGTTTTTCGAGCGTCCTCGAGTTCGAGATGACGTTCTACGAAGAGGTCGCCGCGTTTCACGCAGCGCTCAGCCGGCTCGAAGAGATGACCGGAGGGCCGGTGAACGAATGAGGCTTGTGATGAAAGCACTGAAGATTCTCGTTGGCGCGATCCTGCTGGCGTCGATGTTCGGCGCGGGCTACCTGGCACGCGGCAGGCCGCGTGCCGCGTCCGCGGCGGCCGACGGCCGCAAGGTGCTCTATTACGTCGATCCGATGCATCCTGCGTACAAATCGAACAATCCCGGCATTGCCCCCGACTGCGGCATGCAGCTCGAGCCCGTGTACGCCGACGACGGGCCGCTGGCCCCGCCTGCGTCGCGGGAAGTTCTCTACTACCGTGACCCGCAGCAGCCTGAATACCGAGCGGACGCACCCGGTCTGAATCCGGAAACCGGCAACACGCTCGAACCGGTCTATGCCGCTGGAATCCCGCCGCAAGTGCCATCGGGCGCAATCCGGATTGCGCCGGAGCGCCAGCAGGCGATCGGAGTGAAGTTCGCGACCGTGGAGACGACGTCATTCGCGCGCGCGATTCGCACCGTCGGCCGCGTCGCCGCCGACGAGACGCGCGTTGGCCACGTCCACACGCGCGTCGAGGGCTGGATTGAGAAGGTGCTCGTCGACTTCACCGGCGACAGCGTTCGCAAGGGGGAGCCGATGCTCACGATCTACAGCCCGGAGATGCTTGCCTCGCAGCAGGAGCTGCTGCTCGCGGCGCGCGCACGCGATCTGATGAAAGGCAACCCTGTCGCGGCAGCCGAACGGCATGGCGAGTCGCTGTTCGAGGCCGCCAGGCGGCGGCTCCAGCTGTGGGAATTGAGCGACGCGCAGATCGATCAAGTGCTCCGCAGCGGCCAACCCATTCGCAACGTCACCGTATTCGCGCCGCTGTCGGGCGTCATCACGGCGCGCAACGCATTCCCCAATCAGAAGGTGACGCCGGACAGCGACCTTTACACGATCACCGATCTCGGGCGCGTCTGGGTGCTGGCGGACGTCTTCGAGGCGGACGCCGCGGACGTGCGGCTCGGCTCCGCGGTCACGGTGACGGTGCCGAGCCTTGGCGGCGCGCGCATAGCGGCGAGGGTCAATTACATCCAACCGGCGATCGATCCCGCAACGCGCACGCTGCAGGTGCGGCTCGACGTCGCCAATCCCGGTCTACGTCTCAAGCCCGATATGTACGTGAACGTCGAGTTCGCCGTCTCGACCGAGCCGCGGCTCACCGTCCCCGCCGGGGCCGTCTTCGATACCGGTGAACGACAGACCGTCTTCGTCGATCGCGGGCATGGCTACCTCGAACCCCGGCAGGTCGTGGTCGGCGAGCGCGCACCCGATCGCGTCACCATCATCCGAGGTCTTGCCGCAGGCGACCGCGTCGTCGCATCCGGCACGTTCCTGATCGACTCGGAGAGTCAGCTGAAGACGGCTGCGGCGGCGATGAGCTCACCTGCGGGGAAAGCGCAGCAGCACGGAGAACGCAAATGATTGACGCCATCATCGAGTTCTCCGCGAAGAACCGCTTCATCGTCTTGCTCGTGACCGCCGCCGCGGCGGTCGCGGGGTTCTGGTCGATGAAGACGGTGCCGCTGGACGCGATCCCGGATCTCAGCGACACGCAGGTAATCGTCTACTCGCGATGGGATCGCAGCCCGGACATCATCGAGGACCAGGTCACCTACCCGATCGTCACGTCGATGCTCGGCGCGCCGAAGGTGAAAGCGGTGCGCGGCTTTTCTGACTTCGGATTCTCGTACGTCTACATCGTCTTCGACGAAGGAACCGACGTCTATTGGGCGCGTTCGCGGACGATGGAGTACCTGTCGAGCGTGCTGCCGCGGCTGCCGCAAGGCGTGAAGACGGAGCTCGGACCTGACGCAAGCGGAGTCGGCTGGGTGTTCCAGTACGCACTGGTCGATACGAGCGGCAACCATAGCCTGGACGAATTGCGCAGCTATCAGGATTGGTATCTGCGCTACTACCTCAAGTCGGTGCGGGGCGTCGCGGAAGTCGCTCCGATCGGCGGCTTCGTCCGGCAGTACCAGGTGCAGGTCGATCCCAATCGGCTCCGCGCCTTCAATCTTCCAATCGCGAAGGTGGTCGATGCCGTTCGCGCCGGTAACAACGACGCGGGCGGACGGCTCATCGAGCTGAGTGGGGCCGAGTACATGGTCCGCGGCCGCGGCTACGCCAGGTCGGCAACGGACATCGGGAGCATCGTGCTCGCAACCAGCGGCAACGGTGTCGCCATCCGCGTGCGCGACGTCGGGCAGGTGACGCTCGGCCCTGACCTTCGCCGAGGCGTCGCTGACCTCGACGGCAGCGGCGATACCGTCGCAGGCATCGTCGTGATGCGCCAGGGAGAAAACGCGCTGCACGTCATCGAACGAGTGAAAGAAAAATTGAAGGACCTCGAGCCGAGTCTGCCGGCCGGAGTGAAGGTGGTGACTGCGTACGACCGTTCGGACCTGATCCTGCGTTCCATCGCCAACCTGAAACACACGCTGTTCGAAGAGCTGGCGATCGTCTCGCTCGTGATCCTGATTTTTCTCTGGCATTTCCCCAGCGCGGCGATCCCGATCGTCACCATTCCTGTCGCGGTGCTCATCTCGTTCATTCCGATGCGGATGCTTGGGGTCAGCTCCAACATCATGTCCCTCGGCGGCATCGCCATCGCCGTTGGCGCGATGGTCGACGCCGCGATTGTCGTGGTCGAACAGACGCACAAGAAGCTGGAAGTATGGCAGCGGACGGGGCGCACGGAGGACTACCAGCGCGTCGTCATCGACGCGGTGAAGGAGGTGGGAGGTCCGAGCTTCTTCGCGCTGCTGGTGATCGCGGTCGCATTCCTGCCGGTGCTGACGCTCGAGGCGCAAGAAGGTCGCCTGTTCCGTCCACTCGCCTATACCAAGAATTTTTCGATGATCATCGCTGCGGTGCTTGCGATCACGCTCGACCCCGCGATGCGGCTGCTGTTCACGCGGATGCGACAATTCTCGTTCAGGCCAGTCTGGCTCGCGCGTGTCGCGAACGCCGTTCTCGTGGGACGCATCCACTCGGAGGAAACGCACCCAATCAGCCGAGGATTGATCCGGATCTACGAGCCTGTCTGTGCATGGTCGCTGCGGTGGAAGTGGGCGGTGCTGATGGGCGCGGTCGCGCTGATGCTGGCGACGGTGCCGGTCTATCAGCGGCTCGGATCCGAGTTCATGCCGCCGCTCGATGAAGGCAGTCTGCTCTACATGCCGTCGACGTTGCCGGGCATATCGGTTACGGAGGCGCAGCGTCTGCTCCAGGTGCAGGACCGCATCATCAAGCAGTTCCCCGAAGTCGACCGTGTGCTCGGCAAGGCCGGCCGCGCGGAGACGTCCACCGATCCGGCGCCATTCTCGATGATAGAGACCGTCATCACGCTCAAGCCGCGCGACGAGTGGCGGCATGTCGACACCTGGTATTCCGACTGGGCGCCGGAGTGGATCAAACCCGTGCTGCGGCGCGTGACCAGCGATCGCATGTCGACCGAACAGCTCGTCGCCGAGCTCAACGACGCGTTGAAACTTCCGGGCGTCACCAATGCCTGGACGATGCCGATCAAGGCGCGCACCGACATGCTGACAACTGGAGTACGGACGCCGGTCGGCATCAAGATTTCCGGCGCCGACATCCGCGAAATCGAGCGCATCGGCACCCGGATCGAAGCGCTGCTGCCGAAGATCCGCGGCACGCGCAGCGCGTTTGCCGAACGGACTTCAGGAGGCTACTTCGTCGACTTCGTGTGGAAGCGCGACGAGCTCGCGCGCTACGGGCTGTCGATCGACGACGCGCAGATGGTGGTGATGTCCGCGGTCGGCGGCGACACGGTCACGACCACGGTCGAAGGGCGGGAGCGCTATGCCGTCAACGTCCGCTATTTCCGCGATTTCCGCAGCGACCTCGCGCAGCTGCGCCGCGTGGCGATCCCGGCAATGGACGGGCGGGTGCAGGTGCCGGTAAGCCAGCTCGCCGATGTGACACTGGCGAGCGGACCGGCGATGCTGCGCGACGAAAATGGCATGTTGAGCGGCTATGTCTACGTCGACGTCGCCGATCGGGATGTCGGCAGTTACGTCGCGGAAGCCAAGCGCGCTGTCTCCGACGCTGTCAAGCTGCCGGCCGGTTACGCGCTGGTGTGGAGCGGCCAGTACGAGGCGATGCAGCGCGTCCGCGAGCGGCTCCAAGTCGTGCTGCCGGTGACGTTGTTTCTCGTGTTGATGCTGCTGTATCTCAACACGAAGTCCATGGCCAAGACTGCGATCGTGGTCCTCGCCGTGCCCTTCTCCGCAATTGGCGCCGTCTGGCTGCTCTACCTGCTCGGCTACAACATGAGCGTCGGCGTGTGGGTCGGACTGATCGCCCTGCTCGGTGTCGACGCCGAGACCGGCGTGTTCATGCTGCTCTACCTGGACCTCGCCCACGACGACGCGCGCCGTGAAGGCCGGCTGTGCTCGCTCGCCGATCTGCAGGCGGCGATCGTGCACGGCGCGGTCAAGCGCATCCGCCCGAAGTTCATGACCGTAGCAACCATGTTCATGGGACTGGTGCCGATCATGTGGTCGACCGGAGCCGGCGCCGACGTCATGAAGCGGGTTGCGGCGCCGATGATCGGCGGCATCTTTACCTCATTCGTGCTCGAACTCGTCGTCTATCCGCCGCTCTACGAGATCTGGAAGTGGCATTTCACGCTGAAGCCGGCGCTCAAAATGAAAGGACAACTCTCATGAAAACGTTGCAGATAGCCGCGACGCTCGCTGCCCTCGCCCTTCCGGTCTCAGCAGCCGACAGCAAGACCTACGTTGGCGTGATCACCGACACCATGTGCGGTCTGGAGCACGCCACAATGAAGAACGGCCCGGACACCAAGTGCGTTCGGGATTGCGTCGGCGACGCGCGCACCTACAAGTACGCCGTCGCGGTCGGCCGCGACATCTACACGCTCAGCGATCAGGCCGTGCCGGCAAGTTATGCCGGCGAGAAGGTGAAGATCACCGGCGTGCTGTATGCGAAGACGAGGATCCTGAAGGTCGAGCGGATCGAGCGCGCACGGTGAGCACGGTCAGCCGCCGTGCTTGTGCGAATGCGTATGCGGTTTTGGCGGCGTCTTGCCAGGTCCGGACGGCGTGTCCTCGTCCGGCGCCTTCGGGTTGAGCGCCTGCATGCGCGCGAGCTCCGCCGGCGTCAGCTTGGGCTGGTGCCGGATGAAGTGCACGAGTTTCCAGTTGTCGTTGGGGTCTTCATGCGCCCAGGCGGGCATGCCGGTCAGCCGCACGCCGTTCTCGATGATGTAAAAGAGCTCGCCGTCGCTGAGGTTCTGTGTCGCCGCCTTGCGCAGGTCCGGCACACGCGGGTACAGCGCCTTGCCGATCTCGGTGTTGCCGCTGCCATCGTTGGCGTGACAGATTGCGCAATGGTCCGCGAAGTGCTCGAGGCCCTCCGCTATCGCCTCCGACGAGGCGGGCACCGGATTCGCTTTCTTCCTGGCCGCGTCGGGGATGGCCATGGCTCGCAATCGCGGCGCGACCGCCATCTCCAGGCGTCCAGGTTCCGAACGTGCGCTGATCCCGCCCGACACGAGCATCGCCGCCCCAGCCACCGCCGCGAGACCAATCAACGCAAGCACTGCCACCACCAGCCGTCTGATCAGACGAAACATCGGCTCACTCCATCCTGTCGTTCATCGCCATCCGATGACCGGCCATCGGCTGCGACATGCGCATATTCCACATCCGCGCCAATCCGCGGGCAGGCGGCCGGACGCGCACGAAGATCTGAAACGACACCGGCCGCGCGCCATGGCTGGGCTTCAGCGCGCCAGGTACAGCGTACACCGTCAGCGCGCCGCCTATCGCCCCTTCGAAGCCGCGCCACGTCGACACGTCCCGCGTCGCGCCGAACGTGAACGCGCCGACCACGTCCTGAAGCGGAATCGTATCGTGAGAGTGCGGTGCGTCGGCGTCAATCAACAGATTGCTCTCCACTTCGACCATCTCCGCACGGCCAAAGAACGTCAACGCGCTCCGCTTGCGCGTCAGCTCGCCGAGCAGCGCCTGCCGCACCGCGCCGTGGGCGCGATTCACGCCCCATGCGGCCGTAACCGCGGTGAAGTTCCGATCATCTCCGTTCATCCAGGACGCTGACGCGGTCGTCCGCTGAAGATTGCCTTCGGAGAGTTCCTCGGGCTCGACGAGATGTCCGGTGGAAAGCTGGAACTCCCAGCGCTCGTCGAGCTTGTACCAAACGCGGCCGGAGACAGAATCCATCCGGCCAAAATCGAGGTCCCACCGATCCTCGTCCGGCTCGCGGCCGTTGAACACCGAGCCTTCCAGGACCCACGGCCCGCGGTCGACCGCCGCGGTGACAACGCCGAAAGCGATATGGGTGGAGTCGAGGGTATGGTGCCCGAGCGGCGCGAATGGCAATTCGGCGGCCGAAGCGCGATGCATGAACGCAACCGGCCCCAGTGCGGGCTCTCCTGCGAGTCCGCCGGCGAACGTCAGGCCTGTGCTCTGCCCCACGGGCGTGCGCCACACTGCCGCAAGCTGCATGAACAGGTCGTGCGGGTGCTGCCGATCGACGAGCGGACGCCCCCCGACGGCTTCGCCGACCTGAAAGATCTCGCGATAGCCTCGTTTGCCGACGGTCGCCGGATCCAGGCTGAACATCGTGGAAAACGTCAGGTCGGACTTCCCCACTTTCCGCGAGAACATCCCCATCCACCAGTTGGGCACGATGATCTGATCGCCGCCGCGCGGACCGCCCTGGTGGTTGAAGACGCCATAGACGACGCCGTCCTGCATGAACGTCCAGGTGGTCGCGGCGGCCGGCGGCGTATGGTGCTCGTGCTGCGCCGACGCACTGGTCGCGCCTGCACAGATCAGGAGCGCTGCTAACGAATATCGAACCAAACGGATCACGACACATCTCTCCTCTCTCAAACGCCGTAGAGCCGCAGATCACCGATCTGACGGGAGCTCAGATGCGAAGAGGAAGATTGCGTGGTGTTGGTGGCGGGCCGAGTAACGCGGGAGCGGCAAAGAGCGCGACTGAGAGCGCTGCGCGTACGCCCGCCGTCCCGGCGGCAGATACGGGCAGCGCATTCGAATCGTCGCGCACCTTATAGACGCCAGTGGTGATCGGCTGCGCGAGGCGCGCGTCATCCCCCTGGCCGCATGCCCTGGCGGACGGGGCGATATTCGTGGCGTCGCGTCCGTCACCCGTCGCATGGCACGGATGCGCAGATACAGCCGCGCGCTGCGGCGGCGCCGCAGCAGCACACGCGGTCCTGCAGCGCTCAAAGGCGAGCGGCAGGCAAACGATCACGAGGGCGAGCGCGCACGCGATGAGTCGCCGAACCATCAGCCTTCATCGTAGCGCATCGCAGTATGATTCGTTCGATATGCGAGTCATCAGTCTTCTGGCCGTGGGCCTCGCTCTCGCCGCGGCGCAGACGAGCTCTCACTCCGCCGCGAACTGGCTGATCATCAACGAACTGAAGACTCCAGCCGGACCGAACAGCTCGGCGCCGCAATTGACGATCTCGCAGAAGGGCGTCCTTCTCAGCTGGATAGAACAGGCTGACAACGGCGCGATCCTGAAATTCTCCGAAAGGACCGCCGCGGGGTGGACACCCGCGCGAACCGTCGCATCTGGCGCCGACTGGTTCGTGAACTGGGCGGACGTGCCGTCCGTGATCCGCTTGAGCGACCGCACGCTCGCGGCGCACTGGCTGCAGAAGAGCGGCGCCGATATCTACGCCTACGACGTGCGCCTCTCGTATTCGCGTGACGGCGGCGCGTCGTGGACGCCTTCGTTCACGCCGCATCACGACAACACGAAGACCGAGCACGGCTTCGCCTCTCTTTTCGAGATGCCGCGCACGGGCGGGCTTGGATTGATCTGGCTCGACGGCCGCAATATGAAGGCCGGACATGGCGAGCACGGCGGCGGCGACATGTCGCTGCGCTTCGCGGCATTCGATCGCGAGTGGAAGCAGATCGCGGACGACGCCGTGGACCTGAAGGTCTGCGACTGTCTCTTATACACATCTCCGAGCCCACGAGACTTAATA
>JBKPSE010000102.1:0-5914 GCA_046765855.1 Acidobacteriota bacterium
GCTGGGAACCGCAAAACAGCCGCGCGCCAGCGGACCGTATTGGGACTCTCGCGTCTTTCTAGAGAGAGCGCGAAGCCTCCTCACACACTAGCGCACCGTTCTCATCCTCTGAGCCACCGGCGGCCGTGAATCGCGAGGTCCACGAGATCGTCCGCGGACAGATCGTTGAAGCCGTGCGCCTTGGCGCGGCGAATCAAGTCCTCGTCGACGCCGTGGATGCGGAACTGCACGAGACGATCGATCTTGATGTTGGGATAGCCCAGCTCTTTCATCTTGCGGATGTAGTCCGGCGTGACGCCGTGGATCCGCATCCTCACGAGATCCTCGATCGGCAGGTTCTTGTAGCCGAGATCCGATAACTCGCGCACGAACTGCGGCGTCACGCCGTGGATGCGCATCCTGACGTAGTCTTCGGCGCCGAGGTTCTTGTAACCGAGATCCGTCCAGGCCTTGATGAATTCCGGCGTGACGCCGTGAATCCGGAACTTGACGAAATCGTCGATCGTTTCGTTCTTGAATCCCAGATCGCGCATCGCCTTGATGAACTCGGGTGTCACGCCGTGAATGCGCAGCTTGACCAGCTCGTCGATCTCGAGCCTGGTGTTGGTCTCCTGCTTCATGTCCTGGGCGAAGGCTGGCGTGGCGCCGTGAATGCGCGTCTTGATCAAGTCGCTGGTGTCGAGCTGGTAGCCGGCGTTCTTGAAATCGGCAACGTAGGCCCGCGTGACATCGTGCATCGCGAAACGCCAGACGTCGCCATCGCTCAAGCGGCTGTAGCCGAGCTTGGACATCGTGTTGAGGAAGTCGCCGTTGGGCGCGAAGGTGAACTCGCCGCGTCCGCGGCCATCGTGGACTTCGCCGGTGAACTCGAAGCGTCCGGCGTCGCGCGCCAGCGTGAACCGGATGGGCCCCTCGGCGCGGCGGTCGCTGAGCGCCGGCACGTCCCGCTCGCGAATGCCGAGGCCGCTGTTGCCGTCGTCGTAGCGCAGCTGCAGCGAGATCCACCGTTCGCTGTCCGAACGCGTCCAGTAATTGTCGTAGTCGGCGCGCCAGGTGCCGCGGACCGTGACCCGATCCTGGGCGCTGGCGGAGGCCGCGAGGCACAGGGCAAGAAGAAGGTGCTTCATGCCCGGTTAGATGGTCCGGCGGTCAGCGAAGGTTGGAAAGCCATTCCGCGAGCTGCCGGAAGGCCTTGCCGCGGTGGCTGACCGCCGCCTTTCGCGCCCCTTCCACCTCGGCCAATGTGCAGCCGTAGGGTGGGTAGTAGAAAATCGGGTCGTAGCCAAAACCGTGCTGTCCTTTGGGTTCCGGCGCGATCGTGCCCTCCACGGTGCCCGTGGCCTCGAAACGGATCTGCCCCAGGTCGGCCAGTGCGATGTGCGCGACGAAACGCGCCGCGCTGGTCGCCAGCCCCTGCGTTTCCAGCGCGCGGTAAATCGCGGCAAACTTCGTCGGGTAGTGCTCGCCGTGCCAGCGCGCCGAGTGCACGCCGGGCGCGCCGCCGAGGGCGTCGATCTCGATCCCCGAATCGTCGGCCACCGCCGGCAGTCCGGTGTTGCGGTGGTAATAAAGTGCCTTCAGGCGGGCGTTTTCCGCGAACGACGCACCCGTCTCCTCCGGCTCGGCCAGGCCGGGAAACCCATCGAGCGACAGCAGCTCGATTGGAAGCGAGGCCAGAATGCCGCGGATTTCCCGCAGCTTGCCGGGATTCGTGGTCGCGACCAGCAGCCGCGTCACTTCTTCAGGTGCTCGCCGACGATCGCACGCTGCTTGTCGATGAGCTGCTTGATCCCTTCGTCGGCCAGCCCCATCAACGCGTCGAGCGCTCGCCGATCGAAGGGCAGTCCTTCGGCCGTACCCTGCAGCTCGATGAACCGGCCATCGCCGGTCTTGACGAAGTTCATGTCGACTTCCGCCTTCGAGTCCTCGTCGTAGGCGAGATCGAGCAGGGCGGCGCCGCCGACGATGCCGACGCTCGTCGCCGCGACGTAGTCGACGATCGGCAGGTCCCTGATCAGCGCCATCTCGCGCATCCGCTGCAGCGCCAGGACGAGCGCGACGAAGCCGCCGGTGATCGAGGCGGTGCGCGTCCCGCCGTCGGCCTGAATCACGTCGCAATCGATCCAGATGGTGCGCTCGCCGAGCGCCTCGAGCTTGGTGATCGATCGCAGCGAACGGCCGATCAGCCGTTGAATCTCCTGGGTGCGTCCGCCGATCTTGCCGGCGCTCGCTTCGCGCTGCGTGCGGGTGTTGGTCGCGCGCGGCAGCATGCCGTACTCCGCGGTCACCCAACCCTTGCCGGTGTTGCGCAGAAAGGGAGGGACGCGATCCTCGACGCTCGCGGTGCAGATCACCTTGGTGCGGCCGACCTCGATCAGGACCGAGCCTTCGGCGTGGGCGAGGAACCCGGGGGAAATGGTCGTCGGGCGGAGATCGGTCGGGGCGCGTCCGTCATTGCGTGTCATGCACAACCCATTCGAGGCTCTTGGCGAGCGGATGACGCAGGTCGACATGACCGGCGAGTGTATCGACTTCCTTGCCCTCGACGAGAATCTGCACGCGCTGGATCGCCGGCAGGTTCACGGTCAAGGCGTTGACGATGGTGTAGACGGTAAAGATCTCGTGCAGCGATCCGCCGGGATGCCTGGTCGCAATGTCGGCCGAGAGATCGACGAACGCGTCGCCGCGCTCGGTGATGAACACGTCGCGCAGCGCCACGCCGGCGGGGATCGCCGATACCTGCGGCGGCGAAGCGGCGAGCTGTGCCGCGATGATCTCGCGGGCCTGTTCCGCGGCGGCCGCGCCGAACGGGACCTCGCGCGCGACCGGTACCAGGGCCATGCCGTCTTCGGCGACGTAAAACAGCGTCACGTTGATCTTGCGGACCGGCTGCGCCGCGGCCGCGGCAGCCGGCACATCGGGCGCCTGATCGGCGCGCCGCGTGTACCAGCGCGGCAGACCGACGAACAGGATCCACGCCGCGACGATCGCGAAGACCACGAGCGCGCCGATGGCGGCATAGCGGCGGTTCATCGCGTTCCCGCCGTCGCGCGATAGCGGAGGATCGCATCCAGGAGCGCCTGTGCGATCGCATTCTGGTATGCATCGCTGGCGAGCTGCTGTTCCTGCGCCCCGTTGGTCAGGAACCCCATCTCGACCAGCACTGCCGGCATGTTGGCGCCCACCAGCACGCGGAAGGGCGCCTGCTGCAGCGCGCGTGGACTCATGGCCACGCGGTCGCGCAGCGCCGCTTCAATCGCGCGCGCGAACGAAGCCGACTGCTGCAGATGCCGCGCCTGCGCCGTCTCCCACGGGGTGATCTCGATCTCCCGTACGCCGCCGCCGACGACCGGCAGGGTCTCCGCCGATCCTTGAGTCGCGCGCTGGCCTGGAGTGCCGAGCCCCTCGAGCGCCAGGTAGAAGACTTCGGCGCCGGCGACCGAGGGCCGCACCGAGGCGTTCGCGTGCAGGCTGATGAAGAGGTCCGCCTTGTTGTTGTTGGCCAGCGCCGCGCGCTGATCCGATTGGACCGCCTGATCGCCGTCGCGAGTGAGGAGGACGCGCACACCCAGCCGCGCTTCGAGCGCCGCCTTGAGCCGGCGCGCCACCGACAGCGTGACGTTCTTCTCGAGCGTTCCCTGCGTCCCTTTCGCGCCCGCATCGTCGCCGCCGTGACCCGCGTCGATGACGATGGCGCGGAGTCCGCCGGCCGGCGGCAGGTCGAGCAGAGGCGGCGTTTCCGGAGTCGGCGGCGTCTGCTGCGGCTGCGCCGGCGCGGTGCCGGGAGGCGCCGTTTCCGTCTGTGCGGCGAGATCGATGACTATGCGCGTGGCGCCGCCCGGCGCCGCCTGATCCACCGCTCGGAACGATGCGAAGCGCGGTCCCAGATCGATCGCAATGGTCTGCGGCGTGTCGCCGGGGCGGATCCCCTGCAGCGTATCGGTCGTCTGGCTGGCGCGCAGGTCTGCGGTGTCGAGCGCATCGGCGTCGAACCGCAGGATCAGCCTCGGCCCCTCCTGCGTCACCGTGTGCGGCGTCGGCGGAGCAACGTCGACGTTGATGCGCGTCATCGATCCGAGGGGCTCGACGCGCACCGCGACCCGCGGCATGCGAATGTCGCCGGTCAGGACCAGACGGGACGGCTTGCGCAGCTCGATGCGGGCGGTGGCAATCGGCGCGAGCGCGCGGCTGACGAAGTCGACGGGCACGAGCCACGAGCGTCCTTCGCGCACCGGCGCGGCCGGCAGCGAGATCATTCGTCCCGACACCGACGCGAGCGGCTGCTGCGGCGACAGGACGATTGTTTGCGCCCCTGAGGTCACGGTGATCGCTCCGGCCGTGGTGTCTTCGCGCACGCTGAGGCCAAAGAGGCGGGCCAGGTCGTCGAGGGCGAACATTTCCTGGCCGTTGGCGACGCGTACGGCGAGCGGCCGCCGGCCGTCCTTCGCAACTACCGTGTAGGGAAGAGGGGAGACCGGCTGCTGGGCTGGTAGGGCGATCGAGAGAACACAGACCGCGGCGAGCGATGCCGCGAGCAGCAACCGAAGCTTCAAAGTGCAGACGATTGTACCGCGTCCCTGTCAGGGCTGAAGGGGCATGAGGCGATGGCCAGAAGCGGTGGTCGAGTCGCCAACAATGGTGACGCGATACCCAGCGTCCACCCGGCGACCGCCGCACTGGCCCGTCTATTCGCGGACGCCTTTTTGCTTCAGCGCGCGACTGGGGGGTCCCAATGAGAAGGACGATCGTGGTGGTGGCAGCCGTATTGAGCTGGAGCGTCGCGGCCGCGGCGGACCCGATTACCCTCTTGGCGGATCGCCGTGGAGTGACGGCGTTCGCGTCGGTGGGCCAGGACCAGCAGACGACAAGCGCCGGTCCCGGAGACACGCTGAGCGTCGTCGCGACGGCCACGAGCGGCACGAGCACCGCGCAAGCCACCGCCCGACTCGTCAGCAGCATCAGCGACCCGGCGCACCTGTCGGGCAGCGGCAGCGCGCTTGCGGCGGCGTTCACGTCCGGGACCGCGCAGGTCTCCGGGAGCAGCGTGTTCGACGTCGATTTCACTCTCGACACGCCGGCTGACGCGGCGCCGTGGCTGTACTCGTTCGACGCGCTCTTCCTCGTCTCCGATTTCCGGCCGCTCCCGCCGGATGGGGGGTTCGGGGAAGTCGTCTGGTCGGCGGTGCTGTCGAGCGGCAGCTCGGTGATCTTCAGTGCATCCGATACGCAGCTGCGGCACCTGAGTTTTGGCGGGCCGCTGTCGGCAGGTTCGTACAGCCTGCTGGTGAGCACGACTGCCCAGGGCTTCGCCGGGCGAGCGGCGACCATGAACGAAGACGCCGGATTCCAGTTCGCGTTCGATCTGGCACCGGTGGTGGAAGCGACGCCCGAACCTGCGTCGTTCCTGCTGGTGGGAACGGGACTGATCGCGCTGGTTCGGAGGGGCCGTCAGGCCCTTCCGTGTTTTCCAAGACCGAAGGGCGTACAATAGAAGGAGTCACAAAGGGGGCGAACCAGATTCGACGGGAGTACGGTTTCGCAGGATGCGTGCCGAGGACCATCAACCTCGACAAAAGATGGAAACCAACCTAACTGCGGATACGCAGCTCGCTCTCGCAGCCTAAGAACCTGTGAGCGTCCGTCCTCATCAGCCTACGGGTGGGGAACGGATGTCATTTCAGTAGGCTGGCTGTGATCGGCTGCCTCGGACGGTCGCGGCGAGATTTTTCGGGGTTGGCGCCTGGCGGTTTTTCCGTATCTTCACGCCGGTGCGACACCACAGACGCGGATACGCATCGTAGATTCCTGCGGGGATGTATTTTCGGACCCGGGTGCAACTCCCGGCGCCTCCACCAGATCGAAAGCCCTAAGCCGTCATGGTTTAGGGCTTTCGTCTTTTTCGCTGTCCCTGAAT
>JBKPSE010000103.1:0-3713 GCA_046765855.1 Acidobacteriota bacterium
CTTCAAGGCCGGATCGTCGATCGTGATGATCTCGGCGGCGTCCGCGCTGGCCAGCTCCGCGGCAATCGCATCGACGCCGGCGCCGAGCACGCCGATCTTTACCGGACCGCCTGCAGCTTGCGCCGCGGCGACAGTCTCGAGCGTGGCGCGATTAAGCCTGCCGTCGCGGTGTTCGGCGACCACCAGAATCACAGCACCCTCGCTTCCTCGCGAAGCCGCTTGACCAGCTCCTTCGCCGCATCCGCCGGCGAGCCGGACAACATCTGCGTCTTCTTTCCCTTCTCGGGGAAATAGAGGCTGGCGATACGCTGCGCGCTCGTGACCGCGGGCGGCGACACCTTCTTGATCTCCTTTTTCTTGGCGGCCATGATCCCCTTCAGCGTCGCGTAGCGCAGCTGGTTGATGCCGCTCTGGATGGTGAGCAGCGCCGGCAGCGGCAGCGCGACCCACTGGAACCAGCCGCCTTCGAGCTCGCGCTTGACGCGGAGACGGCCGTCGGCAATCTGCACTTCCATGATGATCGTGGCGTGCGGCACCCCGAGTTTCTCGGCGAGGACGACGCCGACCTGCCCGAAGCCCTGATCGTCGGACTGCAGTCCGGTCAAGATCAGATCGAGGCCTTCATCCTTGATGGCGGCGGCAAGCGCCTCGGCCACCGCGTTGGCGTCGGCACTGGCAAGCGCGTCGGACTCGACGTGGAGGGCCCGATCGGCGCCGCGCGCGAGCGCCTCGCGGATCACTTGTGTCGCCCGCGCGGGCCCGGCGCAGCAGACGACCACTTCGCCGCCGTGCTTTTCTTTCAAACGCAGCGCTTCCTCGAGCGCGTAGGCGTCCGGCTCGTTCAGCTCGAAGCTCGCGTCGTGGTCGCGAATCCAGGTCTTCTGGTCGTTGACGCGAAGCTGCCACTCGCGCGTCACGACCTGCTTGATGCAAACGGCAATTTTCATCCGCTACTCGTCGTATCTTTTCATCAACAACGTTCCGTTGGTGCCGCCGAAGCCGAACGAGTTCGAGAGTGCATAGCGGATCGCCATCGGCCGTCCTGTGTGCGGGACGTAATCGAGATCGCAGGCCGGATCGGGATTGTCGAGATTGATCGTGGGCGGCGCGATCTGGTGCTTGATCGCGAGCGCGGTGATGCCGGCCTCGAGCCCGCCGGCGGCGCCAAGCAGATGGCCGGTCATCGATTTCGTCGAGGACATGGCCAGCGTATACGCGTGATCGCCGAAGAGGGATTTGACGCCGCGCGTTTCCGTCGGGTCGTTGATCGGCGTCGAGGTGCCGTGGGCGTTGATGTAGTCGACCTGTGCCGGCGCAATCCCGGCCTTCTTGAGGGCCATCGACATCGATCGCACCGCGCCGTGCGCCTCTTCCGGCTGGCCGGTCAGGTGATACGCATCGCAGGTCAGGCCGTAGCCGACCAGCTCGCAGTAGATCGTCGCGTTGCGCTTGCGCGCCGAGTCGAGCGTCTCGAGGATGCAAATCCCGGAGCCCTCGCCCATCACGAAGCCGTCGCGGTCCTTGTCGAAGGGACGGCTGGCCCGCTGCGGCTCGTCGTTGCGGGTCGAGAGCGCGCGCATCGCGGCGAAGCCGCCGACCCCCATCGGTGTGATCGCCGCCTCGGATCCACCGGCGATCATGATGTCGGCGTCGCCGCGCTTGATGATCTCGTAGGCCTCGCCGATGGCGTGCGCGGAGGCGGTGCACGCGGTGCAGGTGGCCAGGTTTGGACCCCGTGCGTTGAAGCGGATCGACACCTGCCCGGCCGCGAGGTTGATGATGGATGCGGGGATGAAAAACGGTGAGATGCGGCGCGGGCCGCCCTTCATCAGCTCCTGGTGCTCGCGC
Source organism: Acidobacteriota bacterium (assembly GCA_046765855.1). Taxonomy (GTDB): domain Bacteria; phylum Acidobacteriota; class Vicinamibacteria; order Vicinamibacterales; family 2-12-FULL-66-21; genus JAICSD01. Next base: position 1,849 of record JBKPSE010000103.1, read on the forward strand.
TCGATCGTCTGGAATCCGCCGATGCCCGAGGCGATGAACACGCCGACGCAGTCGGCGATCTCCGGCGTGACCTCCAGCCGCGCGTCGTCCACCGCGAACTGCGATGCCGCCAGCGCGAACTGGATGAAGACGTCCATCTTCTTGACGTCTTTCTTGTCGACGAACTGCAGCGGATCGAAGTTCTTCACCTCGCCCGCAATCCGCGCCGAGTACTGCGACGCGTCGAAGCGGGTGATCGGACCGATGCCGGACTTCCCCGCGAGAATGGCGTCCCAGTTCGCTTGTGTTCCGATGGCGAGCGGGGACACCAGCCCGACGCCCGTCACCACCACTCGCCTGCTCAATCAGCCTCCGACTCTCGTCGGCAGCCCTGAAGGACTGCGCTACGTTGGCCGCCGCCAGGGCTGCCCTACGTTTGCTCGCCCTGAAGGACTGCGCCATGGGCGGCCTGAAAGGCCGCGCTCCGGTCGAGCGCCGCCCTGCCGGCCCGTAGCGCAGGGCTTCAGCCCCGCCTGCTACTTCTTTGTTTTGCTGTGCGACTCGATGTACTCGATGGCTTCCTTGACGCGCGTGATCTTCTCGGCGTCCTCGTCCGGAATCTCGATCCCGAACTCCTCTTCGAACGCCATCACGAGTTCGACGGTGTCGAGCGAGTCGGCGCCCAGGTCATCCACGAACGACGCATCCGGCGTCACTTCCTCTTCGTCGACACCCAGCTGCTCGACGATGATGCTCTTCACCTTGTCTGCTACGGCCATTCAGTCCTCCTGTTGTGGCGCTCGGCGCCCTCCGCTCCGCGGCGGGTGCTCTCCGGCGCCTCGCTTGGGCTCGCGTCACTCGCTCGCCGCTGCGCCAGCTCGCCCCGTTCGCTCGCCGGAAGCCTACATGTACATGCCGCCGTTGACGGCGAGTACCTGCCCTGTAATATACGCTGCCTCGTCCGACGCAAGGAAACACACCGCGGCGGCGATGTCGTCGGGAGTGCCGAGCCGTTTCAGCGGAATCTTCTCCGCCCATTGCTGCTGCGCGTCTCCCGTAATCGCGCGCGTCATGTCGGTGTCGATCAGTCCCGGCGCCACGACGTTCACGGTGATGTTGCGCGAGGCGACTTCCTGCGCGATCGATTTCGCCAGACCGATCAGCCCGGCCTTCGACGCGGCATAGTTCGCCTGGCCGGCGTTTCCGGTCTGCCCCACGACCGAACCGATGCAGATGATGCGGCCGCTCTTCTGGCGAATCATCGGCTTCAGCACCGCCTGGGTCAGCGCAAATGCCGCGGTGAGGTTCGTCGTCAGCACGGCATCCCAGTCTTCGCGCTTCATCCGCAGCAGCAACTGGTCCTTGGTGATCCCGGCGTTGCTGACCAGGATGTCGATGCGTCCGTGACGCGCCAGCGTTCCCGACACCAGCTGTTCGATCGCGGCGCTGTCCGAGACATCAGCGCTCGCGGCTTCGGCGGTGCCGCCCGAGGCGGCGATGGTCTCGGCGGTCGCCTTCGCGTTTTCGCCGCGCGCCGCGGCAATGACCGTTGCGCCCTGACCGGCGAGCTTGATCGCGATCGCGCGTCCAATCCCGCGCGACGCGCCGGTCACGAGAGCCACGCGCCCCGTGAGCTCGATCATAGCTTCAACGCGGCCTCGAGTCCCGCCTCGTCCTCGACGCTGACGACCGTGACGCTGCGATCGATCTTCTTGATCAATCCGGCGAGCACGCTGCCGGGGCCGAGCTCGACGAACGTCGTTGCGCCTTCTGCGACCAGCCGCTTGACTACGTCCTCCCACCGCACTGGTGACGAGACCTGACGCACCAAGGCTTCGATCGCCTCGGAGGCCGTGCGCTTTGGCTGGGCGTCGACGTTGGCGACA
>JBKPSE010000104.1:0-2372 GCA_046765855.1 Acidobacteriota bacterium
CGTCTGTCGTCGGCAGCGTCAGATGTGTATAAGAGACAGATCGCGGCCTGCGCCGCCGGCGGCAGTGCGCTCATCGATCGACCTCGCCGAACACGGGATCGACCGAGCCCATGATCGCGACGACATCGGCGACGCTCGCGCCGGGCAGGATGTGCGGCAGAATCGCCAGGTTCGAGAACGAGGCGCCGCGCCACTTCATGCGATACGGCTTGTTGCTGCCGTCGGCGACGAGATAGCAGCCGACTTCGCCGCGCGGTCCCTCGACGCGCGCGTAGGCTTCACCTTTCGGCACCTTGACCTGGGCGAGCGACTTCACGCCCGGTCGCGACGAAATCGGCCCCTCGGGCAGTCCGTCCAGCACCTGCCGCACGATCCGGATCGACTCGCGGAACTCGACCATGCGCACCAGGTAGCGCGCGTGGCAGTCGCCGGCGGTCTCGACCGGAACACGAAACTGGAAGTCCTCGTACGACGAATAGGGCTGATTGCGCCGCAGGTCGAAGTTCACGCCCGATCCGCGCAGCAGCGGGCCGCTGATGCCGACGTCCTGCGCCAGCTCCCTGGAGATGACGCCGACCCCCTTGGTGCGCATGGTGAAGAACGGGTTGTCTTCGAGCATCCCCTCGTATTCGTCGAGGCGCTGCTCGATCAACGCGACTGTCGTGCGGCACAACGCGGTCCACCCTTCCGGCAGGTCGTAGCGAACGCCGCCCACCTGATGGAAGCCGTAGAGCAGCCGCGCGCCGACCAGCGCCTCGAACAGATCGAGGATCAGCTCGCGCTCGCGGATGCAGTAAAGAAAGATGGTGGCGCCGCCGCCGAGCGCGCCCCCCATGTCCATGCACCACGTGCCGAGCCACAGACAGTGGGACGCGATGCGCTGCAGCTCGCCGACCAGCACGCGCAGGTACTGGGCGCGCTTGGGCACCTCGAACTGGCCGATCTTCTCCGCCGCCATGACGTAGGCCAGCTCGCTCGACATCGCGGCGACATAATCCGTCTTCGACGCGATGGTCGGATACTGCACGTAGGCGAGGTTTTCCGCGAGCTTCTCGTGACAGCGGTGCAGGTAGCCGATCACGGCGTCAACGCCGACGACCGTTTCCCCTTCGAGTGTGAGGATGGCCCGGAACACGCCATGCGCGGACGGATGCTGCGGCCCCATGTTCATGGTCAGCCGCTCGCTGCCGGTGTAATCGAGTGCGCGAACCTCAGACATGCGGCAGCCGGCTACCGATACGGCGGATGCGGCGTATCCACCGCATAGGACTTGAGCAGGGGATGACCTTCCCAGTCATCGGCGAGCAGGATGCGCCGCAACCCGGGATGGCCGACGAAGCGCACGCCGAACATGTCGAAGCACTCGCGCTCCATCCAGTCGGCGCCGCGGTAGACCGCGGTAATCGACTGGCACACCGGATTGTCGGGCGCGAGCTTCGTCCGCAGCTGCAGCGCGAGATTGGTCTCGAGGTTGTCGACCCATGCGACGATCTCGATCCCTTCCGTCTTCCAGTCAATCGCGGTCAGAAAATTGAAGAACGCGCAGCCGAGCGATTCCTTCGCCGCGCGCGCCGCCGCTTCCCACTGCTCGGCGGGCACGCGGACGACGACGGGTGCGTTCGCCGCGTCGACCGTGACACCGGCAATCGTCGTCATCACCTCGCGCGCGCGATCCCCGACCACTCAATCCACCTTGGGCGTCGGTTCCGCCCGCTCGCCGGTGCGACGGAAGTGAGAGATCTGATCCTGGAGCAGCAACAGGCCGTTCAGCAGCGATTCGGGCGGCGGCGGACAGCCAGGCACATACACGTCCACGGGCACGATGCGATCCACGCCCTTGACGACGTGGTAGCCGTGACGGAAGGGACCTCCGGAATTGGCGCACGATCCCATCGAGACGACCCACTTCGGATCCGGCATCTGATCGTAGATGCGCTCGAGCATCGGCGCCATCTTGATGCTGACGGTCCCCGACACGATCATCAGATCGGAATGGCGCGGCGACGCCCACGGCACCATGCCGAGGCGCTCGACGTCGAAGCGCGACGCGAACGTCGCCATCATCTCGATGGCGCAGCAGGCCAGGCCGAACGACACCGGCCAGACCGACGATTTCCTCGCCCAGTTGAAGAAGCCGTCGGCGACGGTGGTCACGGCGAAGCCGCCGGGAAAGCTATGGATGCCTTCGGTGACCTGCTCGAAGAACGACGAATGCTTGTCGCCGGTCTCGGGACGCTGCTGATGGTGCGTCTCCCATTCCTGCAGGTCCTTGACGTTCTTCCAGAAGGAAACCGGGATTTGCGGGGTCGGCGCCTTTATTTCCACTCGAGGATCCCCTCCCGGTACGCGTACACCCACGCAAGGCCCAGGAT
>JBKPSE010000105.1:0-3347 GCA_046765855.1 Acidobacteriota bacterium
GCGTATACCGTCCCGAGCGACTGCGCGGATCCATCTGTGCCGCTGTCCATATGCGCGTCGTCGCACTTGGAAACCAGAAACCACGAGGCATCACGCCGACGACCGTGCGCGGAACGCCCCCGAGCACGATGGACCTGCCGACAATGCCGGGATCGGATCCGAGCTGCCGCCACAACGAGTAGCTCAGGACCGCCACCGGCGCCGCCCCTGCTGCGTCTTCTCCGGTCCGGAACGTTCGTCCAAGCATCGGCCGCGCGCCGAGCACGTCGAAAAGTTCAGCCGAGGTGGCAATCCCATGCTCGAGACGCATCGCGTCGCCGGCGATCTCCAGGGTCACATCGTCAGGCCGATACGCGGTCATCGACTGGAATCCGGGAAACTGGCCGCGCAGCCGCAGGAATTCCTGCTCCGTCCAGGAACCGCTGAACCAGAGCACAGCGACCTGCTCCTCGCGCGCGATCGGCAACGGATCGAGGAGCAGCGCACGCACGATGCTGAAGATCGCGGCAGTGCCGCCGGCGCCAAGCGCCAACGTGAGAATGGCGAGCAGTGCGTATGTCGGGCGGCTCAACAGCCGGCGCACGGCATAGCGCGCGTCCATGATCCAGGTCTCAAACATCGGTCCTCCGGGTCTCATCCGATTCGCACGCGGCTCGAATCCAGTCATGCCGCGCCACCATCCGCGCCGCAGCAACGGCGGCACCGATCCGAGCGCCTGTTTCCAGGCCCACCGCCGGGCGGCGCTGCTGCCGTCGATCGCCGCGCGCTCCAGATATTCGGACTCCAGGTCGGCGATGACCTCGTCCCGCTCGGCGGCGGGAAGCAGGGCGCGCAACAGGAATACGACGGTGCGAGGCGGCCGGCGCGCGGGTGGTCGAGTCACGTCAGTTGCGCTGTGTTGCTGCCCGTGTTCTACATTGTAGGACAGGTCAAAGGCAGAAAAGGTTGGAATGCACAGCCGGCGAGCGGGCCACGGCATGCCAGCATCGCGAACGTCGCCACACGACAGGCGGACATGTCATCAGTGTTTCAACGTCCGCAAGTAGGCGATCAACGGTGCGCGTTCTTCCGGAGCCGGCCGCCGATCGAAATGCACGCCGTCCGTCGATGCCAATGGCGGCACGACTCCGGGCGCTGAGTTCACCTGGACGCGCTTGAAGAACTCGATGTAGTGATCGACGACCGCCTCCAGCGTGGCGGCGCTGTTGTTGTGGAAATACGGAGCCGTGTTGGCGATTCCGTGCAGCGACGGAATGTCCAGTTTCTCCCAGTCGTCGGTCGGCGGCGCTCCACCGACGAACCCGGTCAGCAACGCACGGCCGGGATCGGAGCTCGTCCTGCGGATCTTGGCGCCGGCAGGCAGCGGAGGCGCCGGAACGCCGGGAGCGGGAGGCAGCGGACACGCTGTCACACGGCCGTCGGGCGGCGGGCACGGCGTGGGAACCGATACGGTGATCTCATAGGTTCGAGCATTGCGAGCGAGGCGCTCCGGGCACGGGGCAAACGCAAAGCGAGCAGGCGTCATCGTATCCACGGGACGAGGACAGCTGCTGACGATGCTATGGAAGCGAACGACGGGAGCCTGCGGGGTCTTTTGTCCCGGACCGCCGTGGCATTGGGCGCAGGCCCGTGTGAAGACCGCTTTGCCCTGTTCCTCCAACTCGGTGAGCGGCGGATCGGGATCGGGAGGCACCGTCCCGGCGTCAACAGCCTCGGCGACCGCGCGCACTCGCGGGTTCGTGAACAGGACCTGCTGGAATGCCGCGAGGTCGTCAAGCAGCTGTTGCGTCGGCGGGGTCTGGATCTGAGCGTGATTGACCAAGGCGCCGAGGGCCTGCTCCTGGAGCGTCGCTACGCGGGCATCGAGCTGATAGCCGCCAGTGCTGTTCGGCCCTCGCGGCCACGGATTGGTCGCGTCAGCGCCGGTGAGCTTGACGTTGTTGACCGTCGGCACCGCGCGCCAGACGTCGACGAACGTTTCGCTCGATGGTGTGTTGGTGACGGGGTCGACCAGTTTGATGTTCGGCGGCAGTGGCAGCGTAACCCGGACGAGCCCGTTCTCGCGGAGATTGCGGAAATCGCTGGCGCCGTCGCCGTTGGTCCGGAAATCATCGGCATCGATCGGCCGGAAGAGCGGGTCGTCCGCCGCCGGGTCGAACTGCCGCCGCCATTGGAGGAGTTCAAATCTCGCTTCGGCACTGGCGGGCGAGAGCTGAAAGCTGTCCCCGGGCATGTGGCAGTCGGCACACGCGCGTCCGTTGCCGCCCAGAGCGTGGAGGTCCCGATCCATGAACGCGCGGAAGCCGCGCGCCACCGCGTCGCACGGCTGCGCACCGCAATCGAACGGACGTGCCGGTTCGATGCGCACCTGCCCCTCCTGCGGCGACGGCGCCGCTCCACCGACCCTCATCGCAAACGCGGAGGCGAGCACAAGACACACCACCATCAGCTGAACTCGCGCTTTCATCGTCTCTCTCCTCTGGCAGCTACCGAGGGTCAGAACACGTTCAACGCCGTCGGCAAGGCCCACCAGGAGATAAGGCGTCGTTGAGACGCAGGAACTATCACTGGCGCACCGGACGCTTCCGGCGGCGGGAAGAGACGGGTTTGTGTCAGGATCTGCTGTCGAATCACGGGATGGCTGCTGGTGGCGGAGATTACGGAACTATTGCTGGCGTGGAATGGCGGGGACGAGGACGCTCTCCAGCGGCTCATTCCGGTGGTGCACGTTGAACTGCGCCGGTTAGCGCACCGCTACATGACTGGTGAACGCCCCGGTCATCCTCTTCAGACCACGGCCCTCGTCAACGAAGCCTATCTGCGCCTCGTCGATTCGAGTCGCGTACGATGGCAGAATCGCACGCACTTCTTTGCGGTGTCCGCCCAGTTGATGCGACGCATCCTCGTGGACTTCGCCCGCGCCCGGCACAAGTTGAAGCGAGGCGGCGGCGCCGTGCACGTGTCGTTGGATGATGCGCCGCCCATGCGGTACGAAGCGGATGCCGAGCTGATTGCGCTCGATGACGCATTGAAGACGCTCGCCTCGTTCGATCCGCGGAAGAGCCGAGTGATCGAGTTGCGCTTCTTCGGCGGCTTGAGCGTCGAGGAAACGGCGGAAGCGCTCAACGTGTCGGCGATCACCGTCATGCGCGATTGGGGATTGGCGAAGGCGTGGTTGCTCCGCGAATTGGACAGACGCCATGACCCCTGAACGATGGGCAGAGATCGAACGCGTATACCACGCAGCCCTCGAGCAGGATGTGGAACGGCGTGCCGTCTTTCTCGCGGATGCGTGCGGTGGCGATCACGACCTGCGTCAGGAAGTCGAATCGCTGTTGCACTATAAA
>JBKPSE010000106.1:0-4371 GCA_046765855.1 Acidobacteriota bacterium
TCGCGACATGGCGGCAGGTCGCGGATACGAATCAAAGCGACGCCATCGTGTTTTCACGGTCCACGGACGCGGGCCAGACGTGGAGCAGGGCCAAAGCCGTGTGGACGCCGCTCACGGCCGGTATGTTCTTCGATCAGGACACCGCCGGGGTGCAGTTTCGAACGCGTTCGATGCCGAGCGTCGTACACGACGGCGCCGCATTCCACATTTTCTGGTCGGCTCGCGGGTTTGCGGCCAACGCGGACGACGCGCGCATCCTCGTCTCGAGCTCGCGTGATGGACGCACGTGGAGCAATCCCGCGCTGGTCAGCGACTATGCGGGCCGCGGGCATCAGATCATCCCGCAGGCTGCGGTTGCCGGCGGGCGCATCCAGGTCGACTGGATCGACACCCGCAACAACGAGCCGGGTACGTTCGGGCGTTTCATCGCCGACTTCCGGACCGATTCGGACGGCAACCCTGTTCCGCTCGACGCGCCGTCGCCGGCGGCCGGTTCGCCGCCGCACTTCATCTATCGTCAGTCAGGGGACATCTACGCGGCGCAAGCGGTAGCGGCGTCGGCCAGCGGCTCGCCGGCGGTGACGTTCTCGGCCTCGCAGGCGATTTCGCGCTACCGGTTCGGTCTCGTCAACGGCGTACGGCGCCAGCTCGAGTTCAATTTCCTCAACGCGCGCATCTTCCAGAAAGGCGCGGTGCCCTTCAACGGCGACTATCATGCGCTGGCCGGACAGCGCTATCGCCCGAGCGAAACGACACCGGGCGCGTGGATTCGCAATACGCTGCCGTCGACCAGCCACGCGATTTTCTACTCGGCGTTCACAGACAATCGCGACATCCAGGGATACGTGTGGGCCGGCCCGCCGGCCACCTCATTTACGCCTGCCGGCGTGACGCAGGAGGCCATCGCCGGCGTCGAACTTTCGGCTGCGTGTACGGCGTCGGTCGAGACCTCGCGCGACCAGACAGTCTGGACGCAGGGAGATAGCCCGCGCTCCCGCTATCAGAACATCTACGCCGCGGCGACGCTGCCCGGCCTCGTCGTCGCATCACCATCGGGTTCGAAGCCCACCGGCACCGTCGAGCGCGCCTACGTCGTCTTCGCGCAGAATCTGACCAGAGAGGATCGCCGCTATCAGTTCATCGTCGACAACCAACCAGGGGACGCACCACCGAACGGGACGGGCCGCGCCTCGTTCCGCCCCGATGATGTCGACATCAGCGGCGCCTCGTGCGTTGCTGGTACCGACTGCCGGAAGATCGAACTATTGATCCCGCGCGGCTCGAGCACGACACGCACGGTGTACGTGCGGTCGACGCAGCCACGCCCGCGCATCCTGGTCAACGTCGTCGAAATCGGCGGGACGCAGACCGGATCGGTGCTGCTCAACGCCAACCCGGACGCCCCGGCGATCGAGAACCCTGACTGGCTGTTTCAGCAGGTGCCCGATATCAGTTCTCAGGAGACCTACGAGCCCAGCATCCTGTCGCGTCAGTTCACCTTTTACACGACCGGGGTAGTCAATCCGGATGTCACACCGGTTACCGGCGTGCAGAATCCGCGCATCGAGTATCCGCGCATCGAGTATCCCCGCATCGAGTATCCGCGCATCGAGTACCCCCGGATCGAGTACCCCCGGATCGAGTACGACGCGGTCGGAACGCCGCGGATCGAGTATCCGCGCATCGAATACCCGCGGATCGAATACAGCAGCGTGCAGAACCCGCGCATCGAGTACTCGCCGCTGTCTGGTGACGACGGCGGCGTGACGACATCGACCCAAGTGGCCGAAGTGACCTGGCCGGTGACGACCGACGGCGGCAACACCATCACCGGAATGTCGTCGGAGATCTTCATCAACGGCGTCATTCCCATCTGCAGCGCGACGGTGACGCAGAACTGCGTCCAGGGTGCGCAGCTGATCGCCGCGATCCCGCAGTTCTACACCGTGTACCGAAGCTGCGGCGGCGAACAGACTACCGTCGTGGAAAACCAGGTGATCGTCAACAATGTCGTCGATCCAACGACGCTCGTGCCATCGCTGGCCGGTCCGGACACTGTGAACCCGACGGCGTTGCAGCCTACGTTCTTCGTCGGCCCGAAGCAGGTCGTCTTCGTGACACTGCGCCTGGTCGGCAAGTTCGACAGCGCATTCGCGGCGAAGCTGGGTCAGCGCGCCGGCCTGATCGTGCGCTCGCAGCCGGACGTCAGCGCGATCGACACCCAGAACGACGACCAGGACGGGAGCATCGACCTGATCCCGCCCACGCTGAATCTCGGGGACGTCAGCGCATTGGCGCAGGTGGAAGGAAATACCGCCGGTGGTGCGAATGTGACGCTCCAGGTGACCGCTACCGACGACGCCGGAGCGGCGACCGTCAGCTGCACGCGCACGGGGTCGTCGGGCCCTGTGGTGCTGGCGTCTGACGGTACGCCGGTTTTCGTGCCCTTCGGTGCGTGGACGGCCACGTGTACCGCCACGGATCTCGCCGGAAACGAGACTTCAGGCTCATTTCCGATCGGGGTCGTCGACACCATCGAACCCGTGCTGACCGTTCCCGACCCCATCGTAGCGACCGCGACGTCGTCTTCGGGCACCGTAGTGACGTTCGCGGCTGGCGCGACCGACATCGTGGATCCCGGTACGACAGTCGTCTGCGTGCCGCCGTCGGGCAGCGTGTTTCCGATCGGCACGACGACGGTGAACTGCACCGCGACGGACGCGGCGGGGAACGTCGCGACGTCGAGCTTCACGGTCACTGTGAACGGGGTGCCGACAACGACGACCGTGAGCGCGGCCAATGCCGTCTACGACGCGTTGCCGCACGGGGCGACGGCTACCGCGACAGCGTCCGGTTTCAGCCAATCGGTCGCGGTGATGTATAGCGGCGCTAACGGCACCACCTACGGTCCTTCGGCCGTGGCGCCGACTAACGTGGGTACCTACGATGCGACGGCCACGTTCGGGGGAAGCGGTGACTATCTCTGGTCCACCGGCACGGCCCGGTACTCGATCACACGGAGGCCCGCGTCGGTAACGCCGGCAGCGGCGAGCAAGGTCTACGGCGCGCCGGATCCGGTACTCACCGGCACGCTGACGGGTTTCGTGGCAAGCGATTCCGTCGTGGCCACCTACACACGCGCGGCAGGCGAAGCGGTCGGCACTTACCCCATCAGCGCGACGCTTTCGCCCTCAGCGGTGCTGAGTAACTACACCGTGACCTACGGCACGGCTCTGTTCACGATCCTGCTGCCGCCGGCGCCAGCGGTCACGGCCACGGCAACGCCGAACATGCTGTTGTGGTCCCCTAACAAGAACCTCGTGCCGGTCACGGTGAGCGGCACGACGACAGGCGTCGGGGTGACGGTCAGTTACAAGGTGACGGACGAGTACAGGAAAGTGCAGCCCTCGGGCACTGCTACGGTCGATGCTTCGGGGAGGTATTCGTTCGTGGTGAACCTAGAAGCGTATCGCAACGGCAACGACGCCGACGGACGCTTCTATACGGTCACCGTCACGGCGAGAGATCAGTTCGGCCGGACGGCGACGGCAACGACGATCGTGCGGGTGCCGCACGATCTGCAATGAGCGCTAGCGGAGGGCGGCTAACCGCCGGCGCGCATCCTCGAGGAGCGGCTCAGGCGAGTCGCTCGCGTACCCAGCGCCGAACGCCTCGTAGTCGTTGATGGCCTGCGGCACGAGACCCATGCCCTCGTGCGCGCGGCCCATCCAGTAGCGCAGCGACGCGACCGCGCGAGCGGTCGGTACATCATCCAGGAACAGGGCGTAGCCCTCACCGCGGCGCTTCAAGCAGGTCTCGAATTCCGCGAACGCTTCGGCCGAGGCGCCGGCGGCGAGATAGGCCTGACCGAGATTGAAGCGGACCGTCCACAAGTCGGCGAGCTTGACCGCTTCGCGCAAGGCATCCACGGCCTCGACGTGTTTGCCGCGTGCGCGCGCGAGCTGTGCGGCGACCACGCGGCCGTGGGCGCGCGCCTGGACTTCGAGTTGGCCGTCCAGGTAGCGTCCGAGCTGCGCGGCTTCGTCGTACGCCTTCGCGGCGATGAGCCACCGGACCGCGGGCAGGATCTGTGATTCCGTCTTGTTGTCGATGGCCAGCGCGCGGCGCGCCGCGGCGACTGCGCCGGTGATGTCGCCCTTCATGCCGAGCGCGTCGGCGAGCGCGAGCTCCTTGACGGCAACCGCGGCGGGATTCTCACGCTGCTGATCCGTCTTGATACCGTTCTGCAGCAGCGCGATCGCTTCGCCGGCGCGCCCCTCCGAGAGCGCCAGATCAGCCAGCCCGACGATGGCAAGAGAGTCTCCCGGCTCGCCTGTCGCCGCCATCTGTGTGTAGGCGGCGCGTGCGTCC
>JBKPSE010000107.1:0-9602 GCA_046765855.1 Acidobacteriota bacterium
ATCAGGAACTGAAGGATCCGGCGGCCAGGCCGCTCGCGATCAAGGCCGGTGATCGACTGCTGTCCCTGGGCATGCCCGACAAAGGCGGGACGAAGTGGGCCATGAATCCGGCGTCGCCGCGGCTGATGCCGAATTTCTCGCATGGCACTGCCGGCATTGCGTATTTCCTTGCCACCCTCTACAAGGTGACCAGGGAGCAGCGGTTCCTGGATGGCGCGCTCAGTGGCGCCCGCTATCTGCTCGCCATCGCCAAGACGGACGGGGACGTCTGCCTCGTTCAGCACAATCAACCGGAGGGCCTCGATCTCTACTACCTCGGTTGGTGCCACGGCCCCACCGGAACGGCACGGCTGTTCTATCAACTCGCGCAAGTCACCGGCGACAAGACGTGGATGGGATGGGTAGAAAAAGCCGCCAACGGCATTCTGACCAGCGGCATACCCGAACAGCGAACGCCGGGGTTCTGGAACAACGTCAGTCAGTGCTGCGGATCCGCGGGCGTCGCGCAGTTCATGCTGGATCTGTACGGCGTCACGAAGGATCCCAAGTACCTCGCGTTCGCGCAGAAGATGACGGCGGATCTGTTGGCGCGTGCAACGCGCGACATCAACGGCACGCGCTGGGTGCAGGCGGAACACCGCGTCCGCCCCGAGCTTCTCGTAGCGCAGACGGGCTACATGCAGGGGGCGGCCGGCATCGGCATGTGGCTGCTGCGGCTCGACGCGCAGCAGCGAAAGGTCGCGCCCTTCGTCCGCTTCCCCGATTCGCCGTGGTGACGCCGTGACTGATGCGGCCATAGCCGCGCGGTGGCAGTTCGCGTTCACGATCATGTTCCACTACCTCTTCCCCATTTTGACGATGGGGTTAGGGGTGCTGATTGCCGTCCTGAAGACCATCGAGCTCCGGAGCGGCAATCGTCTGTACGGCGCGGCTGCGCGCTTCTGGGCGCGCATCTTTGCCATCACCTTCGCCGCCGGCGTCGTGACCGGCATCCCGATGGAGTTTCAGTTCGGCACCAATTGGGCGCGCTTCGCCAGGTATGCCGGCCCGGTGGTCGGACAGACATTGTTCATGGAAGGGGTCTTCGCGTTCTTCGCTGAGTCCTCGCTGCTCGGTGTGTTCCTGTTCGGCGAGTCGCGCATCGGCCCGCGCGGACACTGGCTGTCGGCGGTTGGCGTGGCATTCGGCGCGGTGCTGTCCGGCTTCTTCATCGTCGCCACCAACGCGTGGATGCAGCATCCGGTCGGCTACAAGGCCGTCGGCGATCACGTCGAGCTGACCAGTCTGTGGGCGCTGCTGTCGAATCCTTACGTCCGTTGGCAATACCCGCACGTCATTTCCGGCGCGCTGTTGACCGCGTCGATGGTGATGGCCGGCGTCGGCGCCTTCTACCTCCTGGCGCAGCGGCACGAAGAAAGCGGACGCACGTTCGTGCGCGTCGGCGTCTGGTCCGGCGTGGTGTTCTCCCTGCTCTCACTCTTCCCGACCGGCGCCTTTCACGGCGAGAACGTCACGCGCTTTCAGCCGGCAAAAATGGCGGCGATGGAAGGCCTGTTCACGACCCAGCATGGAGCGCCGCTGGCAATCATCGGCATGCCCGATCGCGACCGCCAGGAACTGATGGATCCGATCTACGTGCCCGGCGTGCTGAGTTATCTGGCGTACGGAAACTTTTCTGCCCGCGTGACGGGACTGAGCGACATTCCCGCCGATCAGCAGCCGCCGGTGGAAATCGTCTACTACGCCTACCACATCATGGTCGGCCTCGGCACGATCTTCATCGCCATCATGGGCGCAGCCGCAGCCTTGCTGTGGCGCGGAACGCTGTTCGCGCGCCGCGGCATGCTGTGGACGCTGATGCTGGCGATGCCGTTTCCCTACATCGCGAACGAGGCCGGATGGATCGTCGCCGAGGTCGGCCGCCAGCCTTGGACCGTCTACGGACTTCAACGCGTCGCCCACGCGACATCCACGAACGTGACGGCCGGCATGACGTACTTCACGCTCTTTGGTTTCATGGGCCTGTATCTCGTGCTCGGCATTCTCTATCTGCTGCTGTTCGCGCGCATCGTCAACGACGGACCGGCGGCGCCATGAGCCTCAACTCCGCCTGGTTCGTGGTACTCGCGTTCACGCTGGCGGTGTACGCGGTGCTCGACGGATTCGATCTCGGTTTGGGCGCCATCCACCTGCTGCTCGGACGCTCTCGTGACGAGCGCGCGCGGCTGATCGACACGATCGGACCCGTGTGGAACGGCAATGAGGTCTGGCTGCTCGGGGCTGGCGGCTCGATGGTCGTGGCATTCCCGAATCTCTACGCGGCGAGCTTCAGCGGGTTCTATCTCGCGTTGATGCTCGTGCTCTGGCTGCTGCTCCTGCGCGGGCTCGGCATCGAGTTCCGGCACCAGATTCATCACGCGATGTGGGAAGACGCGTGGGATGTCGTGTTCGCGGGCTCGAGCCTGCTGCTGGCGCTGCTCTTCGGCGTCGCGCTGGCGAACGTCCTGCGCGGAGTTCCGCTCGACGCCACCGGCGAGTTCCGCGGCACGTTCACGCTGCTGCTCAATCCATTCGCGATTCTGGGCGGACTGTTGTCGGTGTCGACGCTGGCGCTGCACGGCGCCTGCTGGGCGGCGCTCAAGACGGATGGGGAGCTTCAAAGCCGCGCCCGCCGGTTCGCGCGCGCGCTCTGGCTGCCGTCGGCGATTCTGCTCGCGGCGATGATTGGCGCGAGCTTCGTCGTGCGCCCCGAGTTCACGCGGAATTTCACCGCATGGCCGGCCCTGTTTCTGTTCCCGATCGTCGCGATCGGTGCGCTGGGCATGAACTTCGTCTCGGTCCGCCGCGGCGAGGCGCAGCGCGCGTTCGTCGCCTCGTCAACCTATATCGCAGGAACCCTCGCAGCCGCGGCCGCTGGTCTCTATCCGGTGCTGCTGCCGGCAACCGCGGGCTCGGGCATGACCGGGCTCGACATCTACAACGCCGCGGCGCCGCGGCACAGCCTCCAGATCGCGCTGTGGATGTATCTGCTCGGACTTGCGATCGTGAGCGTCTACCTGGTGAGCGTCTATCGGATCTGGCGCGGCAGGGCGGGCGCGGTCTACCGGCACTAGCGTCCGTGTTTTGCCGCGAGCGCACGTGTAAATGAGGCGCGCTCCTGCGCGCGAGCCTCGCGCGCGAGATCCTCGACCGGCCACGGCAGTCGCCACGTCCAGTTCTTCTCGCTGATCAGCGCCGGTGTGTTGATGCGATCGCGCCAGCCGAAGATGTCGTGGATCGGCAGGAGCACGAGCTCCGACGCGGAGGCATAGAGCACCTGCAGAATGGCGTCGCGGGTGCGGTCGTTGAACGACGCCTCCGGGTCGCAGCCGGGAGGATCCATGCAGACAATGCTGGCGACCGCGCGTCGTTCGTCGAGTGGCGCCTCGTCCCACCACTCAGCCAGCGGTTCGGTGTCGTGCGTGCCGCTGGTGGCGACCGAGATCCGCGGGTACTGCGCCGGATCCCTGAACGGCTGCTGCGGCAGATCCCACTCGCGCTCCCAGCGCAGCACTTTGTAGCCGGGGATCTCGAGGCGCTTGAGCGTCTCGCGTACGAAGTCGGGAATGACGCCGAGGTCTTCCGCGATGATACGCGCGCCGGTCGCGGTCAACACGTCGAGGATCCGTTCCCCCTGCATCGCCTGCTCGGGCTGATCGGCAGGCACGAATGCGGCTTCGCCCGTCTTCTCCCGCACATAGGTGCGGAAGAAGCCGACGAGATGGTCGACGCGATAGCCATCGTAGAGCTCGGCGCTGCGGCGAGCGCGCGCCGCCAGCCAGCGGAAACCGCCGGCGGCGATGGTCTTCCACCGATACGCCGGAAAACCCCAGTCCTGGCCGGTCTCGGAGAACGCATCCGGCGGCGCTCCCACCGATGCGTCGAAGCGGAAATCCTGCTGCCGGGACCAGACGTCCGCGCTGTCGCCGCTGACCATGAACGGGAAATCGCCGAATATGCCGACGTCGCAGGCGTCGCGCGCCTCGGTCCACTGATCGGCGGCGATCCACTGCAGATAGGAATAGAACAGGATCTCCGTCGCGAGTTCCTGGCGCGCTTTGATCAGGGCGGTCGGCACGCGGTCGCGCAACGGCTCCGGCCATTCGCGCCAGTAGCGCCCGTGTTCGCGCGCGTGCAGCGCCCGGAACAACGCATAGTCGTCGAGCCACCAGCGCGAGCGATCGAGAAACAGCTTGAGGCGGTGCGCGCGGCGCGTGTTCCCCTTCCAGTCCGTCTCGCGAAAGCGATCGAACGCCGCGCGGAACACACGAATCTTGAGGGCGCGCACCGTGCCGTAGTCCACCGCGGTCGACTCGCGCGCCGCCTTCAGCGCGCTTCGCTCCTCTTCCGTCAGCATCGCTTCGCCGCCGAGCGCCTCCACGTCGGGAACAGACGCCGGCGCGATGAAGATCGGATCGATGGCCATCGCGCTCATCGCCGAATACGGAGAGTTCTGCCCGTCCGCCATTTCGTTGATCGGCAGCAGCTGCACGAACGAAAATCCGGCCCCGATCAGCCATTCGCTCAGCCTGGGCAGGTCCGCAATTTCGCCAATCCCCCAACTCTCGCGTGACGGAATCGAGAAGAGCGGCACGAGCAGACCGGCGTGGCGGCCCTGGAAGAAATCACGCGGCATCAATGCGCTCCTGCAGCAGCTGCACGCCGCGTGCGAATTGCTCCGTCGGCGGCAGCAGGCTGACGACGAGAAACGCTTCGTGGGGGAAGTCGAAGAAGTAGCCGGGGTGAACGACGACGCCGTCCCGACTGAGACAGTCGAGCACGAGCGTTTCTTCCGACCGCGTAGCCGGCACGCGAATGACCGCGGACCAGCCGCCGTCCGCTGGCAGCGCCGACGCGCTGCCGTCCGCCATGAGCCGCTGCAACGTGACGTAATTGGTGCGAACGCGTTCGAGGATCTGCGCGTGAACTGCGATGCCGCGTTGGAGCAGCGAGCGTGCGGCAAGCTGCACCGGCGTGGACACCGACAGGTACGTATCACTGATCAGTTCGAGGCGATCGAGCGCTTCGTCGACCAGCGGCGTCGGACCCTGCACACCGATCCAACCCAGCTTCACCTGCGGAAGTCCGACGCTTTTCGACAGACCGCCGAGGCGGAACGTCAACGCCGCGGGTGCGATCAGCGCGGCGGGCTCCGCGAGCGCGCCTTCGAGGGGATAGTCCCAGAACACCTCGTCGAGGATGAGCGCGGCGCGGCGGTCGACGCAGCGGGCGACGAGCTCATCTGCTTCGGCGCACGTCGGCGTCGAGCCAGTCGGATTATTCGGGGTAACTACCAACACACAACGAGTGGCGTCGTTCCACACCGCATCGAGCGCGTCGAACGCGATCGACCACGCGCCGTGGTATTCAAGGGGGTAGCGTGCCTGCTCGACGCCGTCGAGCGCCGTGAGGTGATCGAAGAGTGGATAGCTCGGGACCGGCGTCAGCGCGCGGCCGCGGCCGGGCTCGCAGAGCAGCTTGAACAAGAGGGAATAGGCCTCGCTGGTGCTCGCTGTCAGCACGATCCGATCCGCATCCACGCGAAGACCGCGGCGCGCGTAGGTTTCGGCGATCGCCGCGCGTGCGTCCGCGAGGCCGAATGCAGAGGGGCTGTAGAGCAGACCCGCGGAGTCTCCGAGAGGCTCGAGCAGGTCCGCCGGATAGCTCAAGCCAACCGTCGTCGGATTCGTCGTCGTCAGGTCGAGCAGGCCGCCGCGCGCACGGGCCCGCGCCAGCGCCTGTGCGAAGGCGTTGACTGTGCGATCGCGAGGGACGCGCGTCGAGAACACTTGTCTAGACTATGTGAATTCTGTCGTCGACCGGTTCGCCGATTTGCCGATTTGCCGATTTCATGATGTGGTGAGGGTATGTTCCGGAGTTTCATTTTTGCCGCGCTGCTGCTGCAGGCGGCGCCGGCACCGGGGCCGCGCCTCGAAGTGCCGTTCACGCAATTCGACCTCCCCAACGGACTGCACGTGATCCTTCACGAGGATCACACCGTCCCGCTGCTGACAGTGAACGTCTGGTATCACGTCGGTTCGGCGCGCGAGAAGCCGGGGCGCACCGGCTTCGCGCACCTGTTCGAACACCTGATGTTCATGGGATCGAAGCACGCGAAGTACGGTGACTTCGATAAACTGCTCGAGGCCGCCGGCGGCACCAACAACGCCTCCACCGCCGAGGATCGGACCAACTACTACATCGACGTACCGTCGAACGCGCTCGATCTGGCGCTCTTCCTCGAATCCGATCGCATGGCCTATCTGATCGAGGCGATGTCGCCAAAGACGGTGGACGCGCAGCGCGACGTGGTCAAGAACGAGCGGCGCGAGAGCTACGAGAACGCGCCCTACGGCATGGCCTCGATCGAGATCGCCGAGATGCTCTACCCGAAGGGGCATCCTTACCGCTGGCCGACGATCGGCTACATGGAAGACCTGACCGCGGCAAGCTATGAAGACGTCGTCGAGTTCTTCCGTACCTATTACCAGCCGGGGAACGCCAGTCTGGTCGTCGCCGGCGACATCGATCCGGCGAAGACGCGCGCCGCGGTCGAGAAGTGGTTCGCCGAGGTGAAGCCGGGCAAGGCGCCGCCGCCGCCCGTCGATTACCCTCACCCCGTTCTCAACGAAGTGCGCAAGAAGACGATTCAGGATCGCGTCCAGTTGCCGCGCCTGTATCTGACCTGGATCACTCCCGCGCATCTCGCGCCGGGGGATGCCGAGCTCGACGTGCTGTCGTCGCTGCTCGCCGGAGGCAAGAACTCGCGCCTCTACAAGCGGCTGGTCTACGAGCTGCAGATCGCGCAGGACGTCGCCGCGGTCCAGGGATCGAAGGCGTTGAACTCGGAATACCAGGTCGTCGTCACGGCCCGTCCCGGCGCGGACATCAACCGCATTCGCGCGATTGTCGACGAGGAGATCAAGAAACTCCAGCAGATCGCGCCCGAGGAGCGCGAGTTCCGCCGCGCCATCAATCAGATCGAGTCCTCGTTCTATGACCGGATGGAGCGGGTTGGAAATTTCGGCGGAGTCGGCGATCAACTGAACGCGTATTACGACGCGGCGGGAAATCCCGGCTACTTCAACGAAGACCTGTCGCGATACCGGGCGCTGTCCCCCGCGGACGTCACGGCCGCCGCCGCACACTTCCTGCCGCTCGACAAGCGCGTGGAGCTCGTCGTGGAGCCCAAGAAATGAAGATGACGATGGTTGTGTCTGCGATCGCGCTGGCTGCGGCCACCTGCATCGTTTCTGCGCAGCAGCCGCCGGATCGATCGAAGCCGCCCGCGGTGGGACCGGCGCCGTCGCTGAAGCTGCCCGCCATCGAGAAACGGACGCTCTCGAACGGCCTGCCCGTATGGGTGATCGGCGTGCACAAGGTGCCGACGGTGCACCTGGAGCTCGCGATTCGCGCCGGCGTGGCCGCCGATCCGGCCGGTAAGTTCGGCCTCGCGAGCCTGACCGCCGACATGCTCGACGAAGGCGCCGGATCGCGCAGCGCACTCGAGATCTCGGACGCGATCGACTTTCTCGGCGCCGATCTGTCGACCTCGGCGGCGATCGATGCCGCCTACGTTCACCTGCATGTCCCGGTTGCGCGTCTCGCGGATGCGCTGCCGATCATGGCCGACGTCGTCGCACGGCCGACATTTCCCGAGGCGGAGCTGAAGCGTCTGCGCGAGGAGCGTCTCGCGTCGCTGCTCGAGATTCAGGACGATCCCGAAAGTCTGATTCAAGCCGCCTTCCCGCGCGTCGTTTTCGGCCCGCAGCATCGCTACGGCACGCCGATGCTCGGCAGCGCCGCGTCGCTGAAAGCGTTCTCGACTGCCGAGCTCAAAGCGTTTCACGCCTCGCATTTCGTCCCCTCGAATGCGGTGCTCGTCGTCGCCGGCGATGTCGCGGCGGATACGGTCGTACCCGTGCTCGAGCGCGCACTCGCCGGCTGGAAGACCGGCGCCAGCGCAAAGGCTGCGGCGTTGCCGCCTGCACCGCAGCTGACGGCGAGACACGTCTATCTGATCGACAAGCCCGGCGCGGCCCAGTCGCAGGTGCGTATCGGCTGGGTCGGCGTTCCGCGGTCGACGCCCGACTACTTCGCGCTGCGCGTCCTGAATACGATTCTCGGCGAGGCGTTCACGTCACGACTCAACAACAATCTGCGCGAGGTGCACGGCTACGCGTACGGCGCGTCCTCGCGCTTCGACATGCGCCTGAGTCCGGGCCCCTTCTACGCCGCCGCAGGCGTGCAGACGGACAAGACATCCGAGGCAATCACGGAGTTCTTCAACGAGCTGACCCGCATCCACGATCCCGTGCCCGACGCGGAGCTCGAAAAGGCGAAGAACTATCTCGCTCTCCTGATGCCGCGCACCTTCGAGACCACGCGCGGGACCGCCGACGCGCTGGCCACCGCCTGGATCTACGATCTGCCCGAGAACTACTACACGACCTACGCCGATCGCATCCGCGCGGTCACCGCCGCGGATGTCAAACGCGCCGCCGACAAGTACATTCAGCCGGACAAATTTGCCGTGGTGATCGTCGGCGACCGAAAGACGATCGAAGCGGGCGTGAAGTCGCTCAGCCTCGGTCCCGTCACGGTGATCGAGCCCGCCGACATCTTCAAGTGAGTCGCGGTTCGGCGTCCGTGGTTCCGGTATGGAGCTGAGTTTTTCCGAGTTCGATCGCTACACGCAGGAAGAGCGTGACAAGTGGCGCGCGTGGTTCGTGGCGCATCCGCAGGCGACCGAGATCGAGGTGCAGCCGGGCGGGCGGCATCCCACCGTCGGCGCACTGATCGATCACATCTTTCTCGTCGAGCGTCGCCATCTTCAGCGCCTGCGCGGAACGCCGGTCGACAGCAAGACCGGACTCAGCGGATTGAACGCGCCGCCGCTTTTCGACTATGGCGCGTCGGTCCGCCGCGAGCTCGAACAGTTCGTTTCGGAGCTGGATGATGACGCGGCGAACGAGCCGCGAACGTTCACGGTGCAGAGCGGCGGCGACTTCGTGTTGACGCCGCGCAAGCTGCTGTTTCACTGCCTGCTGCACGAGACGCGGCACTGGGCGCAGATTGCGCTCGCGATCAGACGTGCCGGCCTCGATCCTCCCGGAAACCACGACTTGTTCTACAGCAAGGCGTTCAGATAGCAACGCCGGCGGCGTTCGCCTATGCGACGTTGCTGACGTCCAGCTTGCGGATGTCGTCTATCCCGTAGCGAAGCATGGCGAACCGTTCGAGGCCGTAGCCGGCGCCGACCGCGACGTGCTTGGCGGGATCTGCGCCGAGATGCTCGACGACGCGATCCGTGAAGACACCGAAAGCGAGCACTTCCCACCAGCGGCCGTGCTGCTCGACGTCGACGTCCCACGCCTCGCTGCACATTGCGTATGTCGTCGGCGTAATTCGCACCGGAAGACCCGGCATTGTGGCTTCGATCGACTTGAGTACGAGCGTCATCACTTGCCATTTGTCGAGGCGATCGCGGGTGTCCAGGCAGAAGACCTCTGCCTGGTGGAACGCCTCGAGATGCGTCGCGTCCGGTTCGCACGCGCGGTAGG
>JBKPSE010000108.1:0-5293 GCA_046765855.1 Acidobacteriota bacterium
TCGCCGATCGGATCGCGTTCGCCCCAGAACTGGCGCGCCAGATAGTCATCGACGATCGCCACTCGCCCTGATTCGCGCGCGTCGGCGGCGTTGAACCCGCGGCCGCGCAGCAGACGGATGCCGGTCGCGTCGAAATAGCCGGACGTCACCCAGCGGTTCTGCGCGCCCGGCATGTCCGCGGCGGATCGCGCCGGCCGGCCGACGATCTCGAAGTCGGTTCTCACGTTCATTGCCGAGAGCGGCACCACATTGGTGGCGCCGGCGGCGCGCACGTCCGGACGAGTGTCGAGGTCCTCGAGCAGCCGCTGCATGAAGGCATCGAACGCCTGCGGAGTGGCATAGCGAGGCGGCAGCGACACCCGCATCGTCACCGCATCGTGTGCATCGATGCCGGTGTCCACCGCAAGGATGGCGCGCATCGATGCGATGGCCAGAATGGCTGTCGAGAGCAGCGTCATGCACAGCGCAATCTCGGCGCCGAGGAGCCTGCGTCCCGCCGCAGCCCTTGTGCTGTGCGTCCGGGCTGCCGTGAAGCTGCGAGCGGCGAAAATCCGCGTCAAGGGGATGAGTCCCGCGACCAGACCCGCCGCCAGTGCCGCCGCGAGGATCACGACCATCGTGACGAAGTCCACGCGTGCGTCCTGCGCGCGCGGCACGTGAGCAATGTGCGCTGCGGCGAACGGCACCACCCACACCATCGCGATCAGAGCCGCGACGGCGGATGCGAGCGTCGTCGCCACCGGCTCGGCGAGGACGACGCGCGCGACATGTCGTTTGGAGGCGCCGAGCATGAAGCGGATGCGGGCGCCGCGCTCGGTGGCGGGCAGCCGCGCGAGCATGACGTGCGCGAGGTTCGCCGTGGTCAGCAGCAGCATCAGTACGCCGCAAAGGAGAAGCAGGCTGAATGCCGCGCGGTGCGGACCGATGAGCTCAGTCGCGAGCGGCAGCACGCGCGGATCCGTCTTCTTCGCGTTTGCCACAGGGTAGATTTCGCGCAGCCGAATGTTGATTTCGGCCATGCGACGGACGAGCGCGCCCCAACTCGTTCCTGCATGCAGACGCCCGATGACGCGGATGAAGTTCGTGTCGGCGTCGGTGCGCCGCGGATCGGCGGCGGGACGAAGCGGCACCAGAATGTCGGTCTCCGAGCCAGGAATCAGAAAGTCACGCGGAAGCACGCCGACGATCTGGTACGGCGTGTCGTTCAGCGTGATGGAACGTCCGGCGATCGAGGCGTCGGCGCCAAATGCGTCGCGCCAGACGCCGTAGGAAATCATGACTACGAGGGGCTGTCGCGGATCGTCATCCGCCGGCTGTAGCGCGCGTCCAATGACCGGTGTGATGCCGAGCACACTCGGCAGGTTCGCCGTGGCGCGGATCCCCTGCAGACGGCGCGCTGTCGATGTGCCGGTCAGGTTCGCGCCCCAGTTCGAGATCGCGACCAGATCGGCCATGCCCGCGGTACCAGCCGATTGTTCGCTGAAGTCGGGAAGCGAGAAAAAGGCGCGATCGCGGTCCACCCGCGTCGCCCATATCCAGACCAGGCGATCCGGATCCTCGAACGGCAGCGGACGCAGCAGGACGGCGCGGGCGATCGCGAAGATCGATCCGGCCGTGAGAATGGCGAGGGCGCAGGTCGCAACGATGGCGGCGCGCACGATTACCGCCCCGTGTAGAGCGCCTCGATCATCTCGATGCCGCGCTCGAGAAGCGCGTCGTCATCGGCGTGCAGGCGGCGAAGGCCTTCGACCAGCCGGTTGACCGCAGCGGCTTCGGGCACCACGTAGCGGTCATCTTTCAGATCCACGGCGTGGACGACGCGCGCGAGCGCGTCGAGGCCTGGAGCGCGCAGACGGAAGCGGCGAATCATCGTCTCGAACGTGCAATCCGATCCCTGATGGCCGAACTCGACGCCATACATGTCGAAGGGGACGGCGCGCGGATGCCGGGTTCGTGCCGTTTCCGCGTCGGCGGCGAACACGATGCGCGCACGCGGATTGATGAACCGCCGGATCAGCCAGGCGGTGGCGAAGCGGTCGATCCCTGGGCGGGGGCGCGTCACCCAGGCGCGGGTGCGGAAGGCTGAAGGCTTGAGTGCGGGTCCTGCAGTGGTGGTGGTCGGCATGGCTGCTCCCGTCGCGCGCGACAGCGCAGCCACAGCGTCGGCCGCCGCGCGCGCGCCGTCGGCGCCGAAGAATTCGATCGATTGGAGATGGGTGAGGCGGTCGGTCAGCTGGCGGGCGAGACGCTGCCGGCCGCGCGCGTCTTTGGTGCGGGCTGCGGCCTCGGCGTCCTTCTCGAGGAGCGCGAAGTCGGCGGCGCGGCTCCTGCGGAACTCAGCGATCAGTTCCGCCGCGCCTTCGCGCTCCAGCGGAGACGCGGCAAACAGGCTGGCGTCCCCTTTGAGGCTGGCGATGTCGGTGCGGAGCCATTCGAAGTCTTCCCTTGTCTGCGGCGTGGCCGGCAGGATGTAGGCGCCCCCCTTCACCGGAAGGGCGCCGAGCCGCTGCAGCTGACGCCAGACGCGCATCCGCGCCGCGGTCGGCCGGGCCGGCAGCGCGAAGGTCAGCAGCAGCCAGCCGTCGTTGTGTGAGGTGACATCTGTCACGCATTACAAGTAACAGATGTCACAGCGAAGGTCAAATCATCTCGTGCCGAGCACGATCTGGTTGCCCTCCGGATCCTTCAGCACGGCGAACGTGCCCCAAGGCTCCTTCTTGGGCGGACCGGTGAACTCGACGCCGCGGGCGCGCAGCTCCTCGTAGGTCTTCTCGACGTTGTCGCAGGCGAAGGAGCCGTTGAAGAACGTGCCGATCCGGTCCTCCTGGCCGTCTGCCGTGAACAGCACCACCCGCGTCTCGGAGGTGCCGACGCGCAGCTCGATCCAGCGCTGCTTCGGGCCCATCGGCTGATCGGTCACGACCTTGAAGCCGAGCTTCTCGGTGTAGAAGGCGAGCGCCGCATCCTGGTTGCGCACCGGGATGCTGGCGAATTTCAGGTGAGTAATCATGCAAAAATCTTACGAAGGCGCCCCGGGCGCAGTAAAGGCAAATCCGCAACTTGGCGCTTTGCACCTATAGTGGTAAACACTATAGGCGGTGCGAGAGCCGGCCCGCTTCGATCCCTACGTCATCGACACCCTGATGCCCGATCTGGTCGGCCACGATCGGCAGCCCTCCGCCTTCATCGTGTATCTCTATTTAGCCGATCGCGTCACCCGCGCGCGCGCGCGATCGATTGCCGTGAGCCTGTCGAGCATCGCCGCCGATACCGGACTGTCGAAGACCGCCGTGCAGCGCGGCTTGCGCACGCTGACGCGCCGCCGCCTGCTCAGAACCGACAAGCCGACGCCAACGTCCGTCGCGCGCTACACGCTACTGCGGCCATGGGGACGGCTGCGAAGCGGGTAGAATCGAGCGGATGGGGGATCGCCGTTACCGCGCCGGGGATTCGGTCGAGGACGTCTGCCGCGCCTGCAAGCTGGATCGCATGCACACCGTCGTGGCCGCCGATGCGAACGGCCGTCCCATCCGCGTCTCGTGCGGCTATTGCGGCAGCGAGCACAACTATCGTGGCGGTCCGGCAGCGGCTCCCGCCCGGACTTCCGCCGTTGCATCGAGCCCCGCACGGGAACCATTTCCTCTCGTCACCGATCGTGAAAGGTCAGCGCCACCCATGAGCCCAGAGTCGGCGGACTTCGAACTGCTGCTGCGCCGCATCATTCGCGAGGAGACAGGACTGACGCCGGTTGCGCCCGCCGAGAAGTGGCGCAACGGGCAGCTGGTGCTGCGGCCGGGAACGCCAGGTCTCCAGGAAAAGGCCTGGCCGATCGAGACCTTCTTCCACAAGGTGGTGATGCTGCGCAACCGCCTGCGCACGCTCGAGCAGCAGCTCAATGCCGCCGAGCTGCCCGAAGATCTGAAAGTGAAGCTCCAGGGCTACGTGACCGGATGCTACGGCTCGCTTACCAGCTTCAACGTGCTCTTCGCCGAGGAAGCGGATCAGTTTCGCGGCAGCGCGACGGACTAGTCCCGCCGCTGCGACTCCGCGTACGCGCCGGCCGCGCCGATCCGCCGATTTGCGCGGATTTTTGCTGGCACGCGACTTGACTTCCCCGGTTGCGTGGAACAACTCATCCGCGACCTCCGCTACGGCGTCCGATCGTTCCTGCGGCAGCCCGCGTTCGCAGTGACGGCAGTGCTCGCACTCGCCCTCGGCATAGGCGCCAATACCGCCGTCTTCAGCGTCGTCTACGCGGTGCTGCTGAAGCCGCTCCCGTTCGCAGAGCCGTCACAGCTCATTTACGTGCACGACACGTATCCCGCGGTACCGTTCGCGTCCGTCTCGTGGCCCAAGTACCTCGCGCTGCGCGATGGCAACCGCACACTCTCGGGGCTCGCCGCGGTTGCGCCGGGTTCGGCGAATATCACCGGGCGCGGCGAGCCGTTGCAGGTGGTCGCCTACCGCATCTCGGGCGACTACTTCAGCGTGTTCGGCGTGCCGCCGCACCTCGGACGGTTGATCAACCGCGACGATGACGTCCCGAACGGCGGCAAGGTGATTGCGCTCAGCTACGGCCTGTGGCAGCGGCGATTCGGCGGAGATCCCAAGATCGTCGGACAGGCACTCACGGTTGACGGCGAGGCGTTCACCGTCGCCTCGGTGATGCCCGCCTCGTTCAATTACCCTGCCGGCGCGGAGGCGTGGATGCCGCTGGCCCTGCCGGCGAAGTTCCAGGGCAACAACTTTCTTCGCCTGATCGGCCGGATGAAGCCGGGCGTTACGGTGCAGCAGGCTTCGGACGACCTGCGCGCGGTCACCGCGGCGTTCAACGAGGCCAACAAACTGCAGCGCGACGTGAAGGTCTATCCGCTGCACGATTACCTTTCCAGCCGCAACCGCGACATGCTGCTGATGCTGCAGGGCACGGTGGCGTTCGTCCTCCTGATTGCCTGCGCCAACGTGGCCAACCTTCTGCTCGCGCGCAGCGTCTCGCGTGGGCGCGAGCTCTCCATTCGTGCGGCATTGGGGGCCGGCCGGCGGAGGTTGGTGCGGCAGCTCCTTACCGAGAGCCTTCTGCTCTCGGTCGCGGGCGCCGTCGTTGGCGTCCTGCTCGCCAGCTGGCTCCTGCGGCTCTTCCTGGCGCTCGCGCCGGCGAATTTCGCCGGCGTGCAGACGATTCAGATCGACACGCAGGTCCTGATCGCCACGCTGGTCGTCGCCGTGTTTACCGGCCTCCTGTTCGGACTCGCGCCTGCGCGCCACGGCTTCCAGGTCGATCCCAACGAGAGCC